>CAZUWO010000076.1:0-15026 GCA_964623995.1 uncultured Prevotella sp.
GTTAGGGCCAATTGGCGAAATAAATATGGGCTTCAGTTTGCCATGAACTATTTTTTGATTACTTTTGTAAGTGTTATAACAAAGAATCAAAATAAGCACTAACAGATGAGCATAAAGACAATTTTGCTTGCCGCCTTGGCCCTGACCGTTATGCTGGTTGGGTGCAAGAAGAAGGAAGATACAACCATAATAGTGGAGAAAAAGCAACTTCAGGCAAAGCCGCAGCAGACAATTGGCGAGATGACAGTGTTTCGTTGGAGCAACAGTGTAGACTGGATAGGCTCAAAATATACCATAAAGATTGAGCGCAAACCTGACAGATCGCTTCCTATGGCTAAGGATGAATCGGGGCGGAAATACTACGACAACGTTATCAGACTCATCATATTGCGTGCTGACGGCTCCAAATTCCTTGACCATGAGTTCAGCAAAGAGGAGATGCGAAAGTATGTACCGGAGAGTATGTACGATACCGGCGCCTTGCTTGGACTGGTCTTTGAGCGCGCCGAAGGAAACTTTCTTTATTTCGGAACCAGTGTTGGCAGTCCCGACAGCATGAGCGATGAATACGTGCCATTGATTCTAAAGATTGACCGTCAGGGTGGTATGACTATCTCAAAGGACAATAACCTTGATGGCAGCAACTCTGATTCTGATGAGGATGAAGCCTCGGAAGAAGAAGGAGTTTGATGCCTTTGGCCAAGAAAACCATAAGGATAGGAAGTCTTAACATGTCCTTTCGACAGGCTAACCCAACGGTTTATTTCATAAAACAAGCAATATTGGCATCGGATAGCGGTGCCCCGACTTTATAAAACATCAACAATGAAACTTTATCAGATGTTCCAAGCCTACGATTTCGATGAGATTTTCCCCGAGATAGGGCTTATGTACCAACCTGCTCGCCATATGCGCAAAGAGTTTGGGCGGGCTTATGACGAGTTGCTTTCGCTGACTCCGGTGCCTTCTAAGAAGCAAATCAGATATCAATTGATGCACGATCCGGTTACGGGAGAGGACTTCTATGGCGCCGATGATGAGGAATTCAAGGGTCCACGTGAGGTTATCATGGGTAAAGAGTTGCGCAAGGACTCCGGAGTTGACCTTACTGACGCCCAGATGATAGCCAATTGTCTGCTCAATATCGTGCTGCTTGGTAAGAAAAAGTAATGTGCTCAGTGGCCACTCTTACTTCAAGTGTGGAGCTATAATAGCGTAAGTCGTTTTTGCATCCGGCCGTAACTTGATTAGTTTCATGGCTTTGGAGGGCTGCAAATGTATGTTTGTGGCTTTGGAAAGCTATTTCCTTGCAGATTTTATCTTAAGTTTTTAAGAAGACAACTTGGCTCTTTCTTATAGCTGTCGATGATAAAAAATCACCGCTTTCAGTACTCTTCGTGATGAATTAGGGTAATGAAAGCGGTGTTTTTTGTAGCCTTACGTGGCTCTTATTCAATATTTTGGCGTTTCTTTTTAATCCTTTAGAAGGACTATTCCTTATTTTATCCCCCTTTCATTAAGGGCATTGCTATATTTCTTAGCATTAACAAGGTGCTCTTGATATGTACGAGCAAAGTTGTGAGTGCCCGAAAAGTCCTCCTTAGCGCACATATACAAGTAGTCGTGATGTACGTAATTGAGCACAGCATCAATTCCGGCAACAGTCGGAATCCTTATGGGGCCAGGTGGGAGTCCCTCGTTTCGGTATGTGTTATAAGGGCTATTAATGCTTGTCCACGCCGTATAGATGCGCTTGGCATCAAAGTTTTTGGTGGCAAACTTTATAGTTGGGTCGGCCTGTAGTGGCATTCCGCTGTGCAAACGGTTTATGTACATGCCTGCAATCATTGGCTTTTCGGCGTCGTTTGCAGTTTCTTCGTCTACGATACTGGCCAGGGTTATAACCTCAATAGGTGTGAGTCCGTCCTTCTTTGCCTTCTCTGTGCGGTCAAAATTCCAGAACTTTTTGCTTTCATTCTGCATCCTTTCAAGCAGTTTATCAACGCTTATGGTCCAGTAAACGCTGTAAGTGTTGGGAATGAATATGCAGAGTATGGTCTCAGGAGTATATCCATACTTAGCACAGGTCGCTTTACTTGTCAGTGCGTTAAGTAGATCCGCACGGCTCATCTCAAGCTTATCGCTCAGCTCTTCGGCCAGTCTCTCAGGCGTTCTCACTGATGGGATAGTCAGTTCCACGGGCGTTTGCAGTCCGTTTCTGAAATGTCTGAATGTCTGTAGTGCCCCCATACCTTTCTCAACAGCGTAGCGTCCTTGCCTGATATGGTCAGAATAGCCAGTGTGTCGCGCCAAAGTCTTGAATGCACACATACCAGAATGAGTGGCTATAGGGTCCAGTTTATTGTAGACTGAGTCGATATTGTCGTCTGAATCAATATAAACGAATTTTGTTTCGTTACCCTTCAGCATCCCAGCAAAGAAATAATAGTAGATAATGCCAAGTATAACAGCAATACATACCACTGCCGGTACAAGATACCTCTTTCTCATTTGCATCACTTATGTTCTGTAAATCGGGCACAAAGATAATATAAATAAATGAAAAACAAACTTTAACGCGATAAAATGCCGCCAAAATTAAGTAACTTTGCACATCCCAATAGATGACGAAAGTTTTAACTTAAGATAGAAAGACTGCTTTGAAGGAATACGAGACTTACATATTTGATTTAGACGGAACGCTGCTCTATTCGCTGGAAGATTTGGAGATTAGCGCCAATTATGCGCTCCGTCAGTCTGGAATGCCTGAAAGAACCATGGACGAAGTGCGTCGCTTTGTGGGCAACGGAGTCAGAAAACTGATGGAAAGGGCAATACCAGAAGGTGATAAAAATCCACTTTTTGATAAGACTTACAATACTTTTCGCAAGCATTATTTGCAGCATAACCTTGACCATACACGCCCTTATGACGGTGTAGAAACTATGCTTCACGAGCTGAAAAGGCGAGGAAAGAAGCTTGCTATTGTTAGTAATAAGTTTGATGCTGCTACTAAGGAGCTTGCAATTCATTTCTTTGCCGATACGGTAAAGGTGGCAATAGGAGAGAAAGAGAATGTAAGGAAGAAGCCAGCACCTGATACTGTGATAGAGGCTTTACGTGAATTAGGAGCCGATAAGGCCACTGCCGTATACATAGGTGATAGTGATGTGGATATAGAAACAGCCCGCAATAGCGGGCTGCCATGTATAAGTGTGTTGTGGGGATTCCGTGATCGCGACTTCCTTTTGCGCCACGGAGCCACTAATCTCGTAAGTAAGCCGGAGGAAATACTCAATTATTAAACAGCTTTATGGGGCTGTTCAGCATTTCCACCTTATCTTATCCTGTCCATCGACCTTACCAAATCGTCGTCGGCCTTTACTCCACGGCGTGCGAGCCAAACAAGAATGAAAGCCACAAGTGGCAGACATGCACCGAAAGCAAGGCTTATATTTGTTTGCGAATTGCCGGCATTGAGGATTGAAAGGGCCAACCATACATACCATAAAGCTAAGAACAGCATGCTTAAGGAGCAAAGACGCATTTGCGATTTGCGATTCTTGAATGTGAATATGGCCACAACCGACGTTATGCCGGCAAGCGAAAGCAGAACAGCAAGGGCCGAAGAAAGCCCGAATTTATAGGCTGTACCGGCCAATATGCCAATGTTGTAGACCGTGCTGCCAATGCCACCTAACTCCGCAGGCTCAAATTTGGCCACCGGAAAGAGCAAACACAGGATTATGGCAGCTATGGCCAGCAGCAGGAAAACAGTTTGTTTACGTTGCCACATTACTGCTTATCGGTGTTATCAGTATCGTTGTTGTACTGCTGATTGCCGTTGTCCTTAGACGGATCGCGCCAATAAATCTTACCCTCTATGAACTCTTGAGTGGCAAGAAGGGTAGGTTTCGGCAGCTTCTCGTAGTAACGTGAGATTTCAATTTGCTCGCGATTCTCGAACACTTCCTCAAGAGAATCGTTGTAACTGGCAAATTCAGCCAACTTCTTGCTCAGGTCCTGCTTTATCTCAACGGCTATTTGATTGGCCCGTTTCGACATAATGACAACGCTTTCGTAGATGTTGCCGGTGTCCTTCCACAGCTCCGGTACGTCGCGCGTAACGGTATTGACTGGTGCTTTTGATTTCTTGTAGTCCATTATAATATTAAATGTATTATTGAATTTTCAATTCTTGGTTACTTCCTTGCACTTTTCTATGAACTCTTCAGCAGTTTTGCGCTCTTTTGAGTCTGGATACTGGTTTATGAAGCCGTAGCATTCATCTTCGGCATCCTGATATCTGTCGAGTTTTTTCGACTCCACACTCATCTGCGCCAGATAGTATTTGCTCTTCATTATCAGTACTGCGAAGTCCTCGCGCAGGTTACTGTATGGGTAAGAATTTAGTGCATTTTGTGATGTTATAATACATGCCTGGTAGTTGTTGCCACCACTTGTGCAGTTGCCAAAGTAGGTTCCGAGGTTGTAATACAGTTGTGCTGAGAGGTATTCCTTCTTTACCAGTTTGTCCTGAAGTTCTATCATGCGCTGCTGGGCAGTGCCTTTCAGTTTGCCTTCAGGAAACAAGTCGAGGTATTCCTGAAAGGCTGCTATTGCGCTTACTGTGGCACTTTGGTCCAATCGTGGCTCCGGGGTGCTCATATAGAGGCTTTGTCCCTTATAGAAAGCGGCCTCTTGAGCATACTGACCGTTAGGATACGACTTGTAGTATTTGTCGAATGTAGCACTTGCTCCCTCATAGTCGGCCATGCCATATTCGCTCATTCCGAGCATGTAGAGGCTCTCTTGGCCGTTCTCTGTGCCCTTTTCTATCGTAATAAGGTCCTGAAGAAGTGGCGTGGCACGTGAATATTTGCCCTCTGCAAAGCACTGCTTGGCATACTCGTACTTGTAACTGTAGTCGCTGGTCTTGAACACTTGGTTGTATTCATGGGCGCATCCAGTGAGAAGTATGACGCCGAGGGCAATCAGAATATTTTTTCTCATCCTTTACTTTAAGTACACTTTGAATTGCAAAATTAAGAATAATACTTCAAATAATCAAAACTTAAATGCCAAATTTATATAAAGTAGGGTTCTAAAAGTGTTGTTTCCAATTATCTGTATCCTATATGTAAGACCGTTTTTGATGCTTGGTGTTTATTTGGCTGAGCTATAACAGTTAATCACGAGTTGCCATAACGGCTCTCTGTTGATAAGTTTCCGTAATGCAGACCCAGTGCCATCAGATGCATATACATTGAATAAATCTTTGTGGTTTTCTTGCTGAATACGGCCGAAGTTAGTAACTTTGTATTTATGAACTTCCAGTTGACATCACAATATAAGCCCACCGGCGACCAGCCAGAGGCTATAAAAGAACTGACAGAAGGCGTAGAGCGGGGCGATAAGGCCCAAGTGCTGCTCGGAGTTACAGGCTCCGGCAAGACGTTTACTGTGGCTAACGTTATTAATAATGTGGAAAGGCCAACGTTGGTACTTTCCCACAACAAGACGCTGGCGGCCCAACTGTATGAGGAAATGAAGGGGTTCTTCCCCAATAATGCAGTGGAGTACTATGTGTCTTATTACGATTACTACCAGCCGGAGGCTTATTTACCTGTTACTGACACCTATATTGAGAAAGATTTGGCTATTAACGACGAGATAGACCGGTTGAGGCTTCGTGCTGTCTCGGCTCTGCTGTCAGGCCGGCGCGACGTTATCGTGGTCTCTTCTGTGTCCTGCATCTACGGCATGGGTGCGCCTGTAGCCATGCGTCAGGGTGTAATCAAGCTGAAAAGGGGACAACAGGTTGACCGCAATGAGTTTCTACGCAAACTGGTGGCAGCACTTTACGTGCGTAATGATATAGATTTGCAGCGAGGCAACTTCAGGGTCAAGGGCGACACAGTTGATATTTTCCTAGCCTATTCAGACAATGTGTTGAGGGTTACCTGGTGGGACGATGAGATAGACTCAATAGAAGAGGTGGACGCTGTTGACTTCCACCGCCTAAGTTCGTTCGACTATTACGAGATATATCCGGCCAATCTGTTTATTACTTCCAAGGATCAGACCGAGCAAGCCATACGCAAAATACAGGACGACTTGGTGATACAGGTCGACCACTTCAACGAAATAGGTGAACCGCTTAGGGCCCAACGGCTTAAGGAAAGGGTGGAATACGACATAGAGATGATAAAAGAGTTGGGCCACTGCTCTGGCATTGAAAACTATTCACGCTACTTTGATGGCCGCAATGCTGGCGAACGGCCCTACTGTCTGTTAGATTTCTTCCCCAAAGACTATCTGATGGTGATAGACGAGAGTCACGTAAGCGTGCCGCAAATATCGGCAATGTATGGCGGAGACAGGGCTCGCAAGACCAATCTTGTGGAGTATGGCTTCCGGCTTCCGGCTGCTTTTGACAACCGTCCGCTTAAGTTCGACGAGTTTGAGAAGCTTACCAATCAGGTGATATACGTGAGTGCAACTCCTGCTGACTATGAATTGCAGCAGGCAGGAGGCGTGGTTGTGGAGCAGGTTATACGCCCCACGGGCTTGCTTGACCCGGAAATAGAGGTCCGCCCCACTGAAAACCAGATAGACAACTTGATGTATGAGATTCAGCAACGCAGCGAACGCCACGAGCGAGTGCTCGTAACCACGCTCACAAAGCGCATGGCTGAGGAGCTGACGGAGTATCTCTTGAGCCACGGAGTAAAGACAGCTTACATCCATAGCGATGTGGCCAACCTCGATAGGGTAAAGATAATAAACGACCTTAGGGCCGGAGTATACGATGTTTTGGTGGGTGTCAACTTGCTGCGCGAGGGACTCGACTTGCCCGAAGTGTCGCTTGTGGCAATTCTCGACGCCGATAAGGAAGGCTTCTTACGCTCCCATCGCAGTCTGACCCAGACGGCAGGACGAGCCGCTCGCAATCTTAACGGCAAGGTAATAATGTATGCCGACACCATAACAGAGTCGATGCAGAAGACGATAGACGAGACTTCGCGTCGCAGAATGAAACAACTTAAGTACAATGAGGACCACCACATAACTCCGAAGCAGATAGTGAAGGAGATAAAGAACGTGCTCCCGACCGGCCATGACGAAACAACCGAGGCCGGAAGCAAGCCTCTCGCTTATGCCGAACCTACGGTAATGCTCGACGTTGCCGCCGATCCGATAGTGAAAACCATGACTGTGGACCAGTTGAAGAAGAGCATTGCCAACACCACTCAGCTGATGAAGCAAGCCGCTAAGGACCTGGACTTCCTGCAGGCTGCCCAATATCGCGACGAGATAGTTAGGCTACAGGGACTATTGGAGGAAAAACAGAGCGAAGAAAAGCACAAGAAGGAAAAAACTTCCAAATAAATTTGGAGATAATTTAAAAATGCATTATCTTTGCAATAGTTATCCTGAATACAATCTTTTTACCTTAAAAGAGGCTAATACCTATTGAGATTAAATGCCCTCTGCTGTGAAGCAGGGGGCATTTTGAATCTATATCATACTCGTAAACCTATGGTTTTCAATATCAAAAGCATAGGTTTGCACATTCATAAGTTATGGTTCAGAACCACATGTTTGCAGAATACGTTTTGTTACCTGTTTCCAGTAATTTCGTTGTAATTCCCCCATAAAATCATCATAAATTCTTAGTAATTCCGTTACGGCAATGCCGTAATCCTATTACGGAAGTCCCGTAACGGGATTACGAAAGTTTCGTAACGAGATTACAGAAGCCCCGTAATCGCATTACGGAAGCTTCGTAATCAGTTTACGGCTGTACAACCGTAAACTCCTGATGGAGAAGCCAGAACTTATAGCCAATTTGCCGGCAAGACAGATAACTCTATTTTCAATTGTTATAGAGCTCTAATGCCATAAAGTAATATAAAGTTTTGGGCCGGCGATGTTATAAACCGTCGGCCCAAAACTTTTATTTGCTGTTGAAAGAATGTATGTGAATCAAAGCAATAAAGAGCTACAATTAGCAAACCTTTTATCTGCTTGATCAGCCTTTACCGAAAATTTTGTGGAATAACTTCTTTACTAAACCTTCCTTTTGGGGTTTTTGCTGAGGCGCAGTTATATTGTATTTTGTCGTCTTCAGATGGGATTCTGCCCTGCTGTCTTGTTTTTTGCCACCTTGCTTTCTGCGCTGACGCTTTTGACTGTTAGGCTTTGCCTCTTGCTGTTTGGCTTTATTGGCTTGGCCGTTTTGGCCGTTCTCTTTGTAAGATTGCTTGCCGTTTTTGCCTTGTTTCTGCTGCTTCTCGGGGCGCTGAGAGCCTTTCTGCTCCTTGCTTTTGGTGGAGTTGTCTTTAGAAGCATTATGCTTGCCCTGCCGCTGCTCATGTTTTGAGGGCTGATTGCCACTTTCTGGAGCTCTATTGGCAGGTTGCTGTGACTTGTTGTCACCCTGTTTGCCGGCTTCTTGAGGAGTGTTGTCCCTTGTGTTGTTCTTTCTTGAGCGGCTCTTACGGTCCTTATGGGCAGTCTGATCGCGATCTTTGCGTCGGCGGCTCTTGGCAGTTGAGCCCTTGTGGCCGGTCCCATTATAGTCTGGTCCTTCCATACCGTCGGGCAATGGGTTCTTTGTTATCTCCTTTCCAAGGAACTTTTCTATCTGTTGGAAGTAGTTTCGGTCTTCGTCTGATACCAAAGTTATGGCTATTCCGTCGCGTTCTGCACGGGCGGTACGGCCTATGCGGTGAACGTAATCTTCGGCATCGTGGGGCACATCATAGTTGATTACCATTGCGATGTCGTCGATATCAATGCCGCGTGAGACAATGTCGGTGGCCACGAGAACATCGTATTTACCGCTCTTGAAGCGGTACATCATCTCGTCTCTCTCTGATTGCTCAAGGTCGGAGTGCATTTCTCCGCAGTTGATATGCTTGCGTTGAAGGGCTCCTGCCACTTGTTTCACCTTCATTTTGCTGCCACAGAAGATGAGCACACGCTTAAGATCGCCAGCCTTAAAGATATTTTTAATTATGTTTAGTTTCTGAGTTTCGTGGCAGATATAGGCGCTTTGCTTTATCTTTTCGGCTGGTTTGCTCACTGCAAGTTTTACTTCGACGGGGTTCTTGAGCAGAGTCTTGGCCAATTCTTCTATCTTGTCGGGCATTGTTGCAGAGAACATTATGGTCTGGCAGGATTGTGGCAGCTTGCGGGCTATGGTCATAATGTCTTCAGAAAATCCCATATCGAGCATTCGGTCGGCCTCGTCGAGTACGAAGAAACTGACGTGGCTAAGGTCTACGTTGCCTAAACTGATGTGGGAAATGAAGCGTCCGGGGGTTGCAATGACAACGTCGGCACCAAGCGAAAGACTCTTAACTTCCTGGTCGTAACGGTGTCCGTCGTTGCCGCCATATACAGCAACAGAACTTACTCCTTCGCAATAGTAAGCAAAACCCTGCATAGCCTGGTCTATTTGCTGTGCTAATTCGCGCGTGGGCGACATGATTATGCAGTTGATAGCATCAGCAGGGTAATCTCCTGTATCAAGTTTGCTGAGTATTGGAAGCAGATATGCGGCCGTCTTTCCGGTTCCTGTCTGTGCCACACCTAAGACATCGTGGCCTGCAAGTATTTCTGGTATGCACTTTTCCTGTACAGGTGTGCACTCGTCGAAGTGCATATCGTAGAGTGCATCAAGAATGTTATCGCTTAAATCTAATTGTTCGAATTTCATTTTAAAATAATTTTTGCTAATTGAAATTGGTGTTTAATCGGGGGCATTCCTATAACAGAAATAGGCAATTACCGCAAAAATGATGTTTGGAAGCCATGCTGCCAAAAGTGCAGGCATGCCTGCGTTGATGGCAAAGGTGGATGAAACGGTCTGTAGCATGATATAAGCAAAGCTCAATCCTAATCCTATGCCGAGGTAAAGGCCCATTCCGCCCTTGCGCTTGCGGGCAGACAGTGAGGCCCCAATAATGGCAAGGATGAATGAAGCCAGAGACATGGCTATGCGTTTGTGGAACTCAACTTCGTACTGAACTACGTTACCTGAGCCACGGCTTGTCTGTTTGGAAATGTATTCAAGCAGCTGCGGGCTTGTGAAAGTTTCTTGCTGACCTTTGGAATAAACAAGGTCGGTTGGTTCCATGAGTATCAATGTGTCTTTCTCGAAGCCTCTTGTAATGTGCTCTCTAAGTCCCTTGAGCTTACGAATCTTCCAGTTCGTGGCCTTCCAATGGTATTTTGAGTCGGAAATGGTGTCGTATTGGATTTCTGTAGCTGTCATATGACTGACCAGCTTCTTATCAACAAACTGGTCAAGGCAAAAGCCGTAACCCCGCTTGTACTTGTTGTCGTAGTGCTGAATATAGGCTACCACACCTTTGCCAACCTGCAATTGCACATTTTCAGCAGAAGTAATCTTCTTGTTATTCTTGTAAAGTGACTCGAAGTTTTGCCGGATTATGGTGCCGTGTGGTATTACATAGGCTCCAAGATAATAAGTAGTTATGGAAATAAGAACACAAGATAGCATATAGGGACGGAGCATTCGCTTGAACGACATGCCCGAAGCCAGCATGGCTATTATCTCTGAATTGCCGGCAAGTTTGGAGGTAAAGAAGATGACGGCAATGAAAACAAAGAGCGGGCTGAACAGATTGGCGTAGTAGGGGATGAAGTTTGCATAGTAGTCGAAGACAATAGCATGGAACGGAGCATGGTATTGTGTGAATTTGGCAAGGTTCTCATTCACGTCGAATACTATGGCTATTGAGATGATAAGGACAATGGAATAGATGTAAGTGCCAATGAACTTCTTGACGATATACCAGTCGAGAAGAGGCATCCAATGACGTGGACTGAGGCGATTCAGCCGCTTTAGCAAAGACAAAGCTTTTCTAAGTGTGGCCAAAGCCACACCGCTAAGCTTCAGAAGCCTTTGTTTGGAAATTGCCTTATTCACAGTTTACTTTTTACTTTGCTTAAATCCTTTTGCCTAGTTGTTCGATAACAGACTTCTTCCATTCGACAAAGTCGCCATTGATGATATGAGTACGTGCATCGCCCACGAGCCGGAGGTAGAAAGCGAGGTTATGAATGCTTGCTATCTGCATGGCAAGTAGCTCTCCGGCCTTGAAAAGATGGTGCAAATAGGCCTTGGAATAAACTCGATCGGTCTCGCATCCCTCAGGGTCGATAGGTGAGAAGTCGGTTTCCCATTTCTTGTTTCGCATGTTCATGGTTCCGTTATAGGTGAACAGCATTGCATTTCGGCCATTACGGGTTGGCATTACGCAGTCGAACATGTCGACGCCACGCTCAATTCCTTCAAGAATATTTTGAGGGGTGCCAACTCCCATCAGGTATCTGGGTTTGTCTTTTGGCAGAATGGCATTGACTACTTCAATCATTTCGTACATAACTTCAGTGGGTTCGCCTACTGCCAGTCCTCCTATCGCATTGCCTTCTGCCCCCTTGGCGGCCACAAACTTGGCAGCCTCAGTCCGCAGGTCCTTATATGTGCATCCCTGAACTATAGGGAATAGGCTCTGATGATAACCATATAGAGGATCGGTCTCGTGGAATCGCTTTATGCAACGGTCAAGCCAACGCTTTGTCATGGCCAAACTCTTCTTGGCATATTGGTAGTCGCTCTGTCCGGGAGGGCATTCGTCGAGAGCCATCATTATGTCAGCGCCAATCACTCGCTCTGTGTCCATCACATTTTCTGGAGTGAAGAAGTGCCTGCTGCCGTCGATATGGCTTCGGAACTCGCATCCTTCTTCTGTTAATTTCCTTATTCCTGTGAGCGAAAATACTTGAAATCCGCCGGAATCTGTAAGTATTGGTCTTTCCCAACCAGTGAAACCATGTAGTCCTCCAGCTGCACGGAGCACATCGAGTCCAGGCCTCAGATAGAGGTGATAGGTGTTACCAAGTATGATTTGAGCCCCAACTTGCTGCCTCAATTCGGAGAAATGAACCGCCTTGACAGAGCCACAAGTGCCTACAGGCATGAATATTGGCGTCTTAACTATGCCGTGGTCTGTTGTGATAATGCCCGCACGGGCATCGGAAGCATTGTCGGTGTGCTGAACTTCGAACTTCATTTTTCAGTCTTGTTATTCTCTTCGTCCTTTATTGTGAAGTCTACAGGATTGCTGACTATTTCGTCTGTCAGTGCAAAATTCCACACGTCTTGAACGTTTTCAACATAGTGGAATGTCAGTCCCTTTCGGTATTTCTCCGGAATCTCGTCGATATCTTTTTGGTTTTCCTTGCACATTACGATGTCAGTTATTCCTGCCCGCTTTGCAGCAAGTATCTTTTCCTTGATTCCACCTACAGGAAGAACTTTTCCACGGAGGGTTATCTCACCTGTCATGGCAGTGTTTTTCCTAACCTTTCGTTGTGTTAAGGCTGAGGCAATGCTCGTTGCTATGGTGATTCCTGCTGAAGGTCCGTCTTTGGGAGTTGCGCCTTCGGGTACATGAATGTGTATGTTCCAATTGCTGAAAATGCGATAGTCGACTCCAAGTTTGTCTACATGAGCCTTAACATATTCAAGTGCAATCACAGCACTTTCTTTCATTACATCACCCAAATTACCTGTAAGAGTAAGCTTACCGGCCTTTCCTCGCGAGAGGGAAGTCTCGATGAACAGGATTTCTCCACCTACACTGGTCCAAGCTAGGCCTGTTACAACGCCTGCATAATCGTTACCTTGATAGATGTCACGGTAATAAGGAGGATTGCCGAGTAGTTCTTTTATCTTGTCGGGAGTAACGCTCGTGTAATCGAGCTTGCCGTTCATGGCCAAATGAAAGGCCATTTTGCGGAAAATTTTATTGATTTGTTTCTCCAATTGACGTACTCCGCTCTCCCTTGTGTACTGCTCTATGATCTTCTCAAGGGCAGCTTTGCTTATTCTTGGCTTAGGCGTTAGCTTGTCCAAACCAGTGTTTACAAGCTCTTTTGGTACCAAATGGCGTTTGGCTATTTCGGCCTTTTCTTCGGTTATGTAACCACTTACCTCGATTATTTCCATTCTGTCGAGAAGTGGTCTCGGAATAGTGTTGAGGTCATTTGCCGTGGCTATGAACATAACATGGGACAAGTCGTAGTCCACATCAAGATAGTTGTCGTGGAAAGCGTTATTCTGTTCTGGGTCGAGAACTTCAAGTAGAGCCGATGCAGGGTCACCATTGATAGTGGCTTGGGTTACTTTATCGATCTCGTCGAGTATGAATACGGGGTTCGAACTGCCTGCTTTCTGAATGCTTTTTATAATACGACCGGGCATAGCACCTATGTATGTGCGGCGATGACCGCGTATTTCGGCTTCGTCGTGCAGACCTCCAAGCGACATTCTAACGTATTTTCTTTTCATGGCCTGGGCTATACTCTTACCCAATGAAGTCTTACCGACACCCGGAGGACCGTAAAGACATAAGATAGGAGACTTAAGATTGCCACGCATTTGGAGTACTGCTATGTATTCCAAGATACGCTCTTTGACCTTATCCATGCCGTAATGGTCTTTGTCCAAAATGCGTTTAGCCCTCTTTAAATCAAGATCGTCTTTGGTGTATTCATTCCATGGCAGGCTGACAAGCTGCTGTAGGTAGTTCACCTGAACGCTATAGTCTGGACTTTGTGGATTTAGAGTATCGAGCTTGTCGAACTCTTTTCTGAAAACTTTCTCAACATCCAGGCTCCATTTTTTATTATTGGCCTTGTCGAGTATCTCCTTTTTCTCTGGAGAATTTTCACCGTCGCCCAGTTCTTCACGTATATTCTTGATTTGTTGTTGCAGGAAATACTCGCGCTGTTGCTCGTCAAGATCCTCGTGAGTCTTTGTCCTTATTTCCTGTTGTAGGCGGAGCAGCTGAATGTCTCTGTTCAGAATCTTCAGCAATTCGAAAAGCCGCTCCTTCACATTATTATATTGGAGCAACTTTATCTTGTCGCTTACAGATAAAGGAAGATTACTGCTGACATAATTAATAAGGATTATGTCGTTTGTAGTGTTGTTTATTCCGTATTCAGCCTCGTCTGGTATTTCCGGATTAAGATGAATATAATTAATGCTGGCTTGCCTTAGATCTTTTATGGCTGTGGCGAATTCGTAGTCATCTTCCACAGGGAAGTCTTCTTCAATTCTGTGGACTTTGGCTTTATAATATGGGGATGTTGCCGTTAAATGGTCAAGATAGCAACGCGAAAGGCCCTGTACAATAACCGTTTTGGAGCCACTTGGACCTGGCATATCAATCACTTTTACGAGTCTGGCAAATACTCCTGTGTTGTATAAATCGTCCTCAGATGGGTTGTCTACGGTAGAGTTCTTCTGTGTGAAGATAGTGAATATCATGTCGCCAGCCTTTTCAGCGCGCTTAATAAGGGCCATACTCTCCTTACGCCCTATAAGTACGGGCATCACGACTCCTGGGAAGTAGACCACATTTCTTGTGGCCAAGACCGGATATTCGCCATCTTCGCCAACTTGAAAGAGGCCGCTCAAGTCGCCGTCATAGTCAGTTACAACTTGGAATGACTTATTAATATTTCTATCCATCGTACAATTTTTAGCGTGCAAAGTTACAATAAAAAAACAAAAGGACCTAACATTTATTTATATTAAAGAGTTTTATGAGGTCAGTCTTAAGTTATTTTTTCATTGCCGAATAGCACAGAGCACAGCCCAATGCTTCTATAATCAAGGCCAACACCATAACCCAATTGTGTGAAGTTAGCCCTGTCGCATAGGCAATACACAGAATCAGCACACCTGTAAGAACAAGCAAGCTTCCAGAATTCTTTATTTTGTTGGTCAGTTTCATTGTTGACTACAAAATTACATAAAATATTTTGCAGCAACAAAAAAAAATTGTAATTTTGCACCGCATTTTGCGAAGGCAGTCACTGTTATGAGGCCAACGCAGTGTAAAATTAATTTATCAACATTTTTAAAGTAGTATGAATCAATACGAAACCGTTTTCATTTTGACTCCCGTTTTGTCTGA
>CAZUWO010000077.1:0-14767 GCA_964623995.1 uncultured Prevotella sp.
TTCACCCCACGTCAGCCCTGCGGGCATGACGTGGGGTTACTACAGCGGTGAGCCCGCTGGGCTCAGTCCTCAGCATGGACTGATCGGTTCTGTGATGCCAGCGGTATAGATACTGCGGTTGATGGAGCTGACAATTCGAGCCCTACGGGCTATTTGGCCAGGTTGTAGGGCTCTAAGCTATGGCACGATGGACAGCTATTGGGATTGCTCTTCCTTGCTCTTTTCTTCCTCTATTAGGTTTTTCTCGGCCTCAGGAGAGAGCTTGGGGTACTGTATTCGGGTGTGATAGATGGACTTTAGCTGCTCTATGAGCACATGCTTGGCAATGCTTATGTCGCGGAAGGTGATGGGGCAGTCGTTGAAAAAGCCCTCGGCCACCTGCTTGTCGATAAGCTTGTTGACCAGCTCACTTATGTTTTTCTCAGTGTATTCCTTCATGGACCGTGAGGCAGCCTCAATGGTGTCGCACATCATGAGCAGCGCCTCCTCGATGGTGCGGGGGTTGGGTCCGGGGTAGCGGAATAAGCTTTCGTCGACCTCTTCGTCGGGATGCGCGTTCTTGTATTTAATGAAGAAGTACTTGACGAGTCCGGTTCCGTGGTGGGTAGCAATGAAACCTTTTATCACCGGAGGCAGGTTGAACTTGTCGGCCAACTTCAATCCGTCGGTGACATGAGCTATGATGATGCGTGCACTCTCCTTTTCGGGCAGGTTGTCGTGCGGATTCACTCCGCTCTGATTCTCGGTAAAGTAGACCGGATTCTCCATTTTCCCAATGTCATGGTATAGAGCTCCGGTGCGCACAAGCTGGCTTTTGGCCCCTTCTATCTTGTTAGCACACTCAGAAGCCAGGTTTCCCACCATGATGCTGTGCTGGAAGGTGCCCGGCGCCACCTGGCTAAGACGGCGCAGAAGCGGACTGTTGGTGTTGCTGAGTTCGAAGAGCGTGATGGTGGAAGTGAAGCCAAAGGTTTTCTCTACCAGCAGCATCATGGGGTAGGCAAAGAGCAAGAAGCATCCGTTTACGGCGAAGTGGACATACATAGAAGAGTCCATTGTGCTGAAATCGTTGTTCTGCATCAGCTGCAAGGCAAAATACGTAACAGCCGTTGCCACGGTAACCACAATGGCAGTGACGAAAATCTGCGACCGCTTTGTGAGCTCGCGCAACGTGTAGATGGCCGTAAGACCCGCCACAAGCTGAATGATGATGAACTCATACTGGTATCTCACCGCCGCGGCACAGATGAGAATCATTGTTACATGGGTAATAAAGGCCGTGCGCGAGTCCATGAACATGCGTATGAAGATGGGAGCTATGGCAAACGGAATTATGTAAACGCTGAACACATTGTGGCTCATCATGAGCGAAACCAATATAGGGAACGCCGTGATCATTACGTAGAGCATGGCAATGGAGCGCGGTTTGTCGAAGTAATCCTTACGGAACAGGTTAAGATAGAGCGTGAACAGCGTTACAAGGATAACCACAAAGAGTATCTGTCCTATAAGCACCTCAACGTTTTCGGTGTTGTTGGCGTTGCGGCGGGCCATCTCTTTCTCGAACGAATTGAGCACACGGTAGTCGTAGTCGTTTACAATCTCGCCACGGTCAATAATCTTCTGGCCCTGCATAACCATTCCGCTGGCCAGCGGAATGCCTGAGAGCAGGTCGTTCTTCTCGGTTTCGGAGCGGTCGGAGTCGTAAATAAGATTTGGCTCTATATAGTCGTTCAGGTTGCAACGCTGCAATATTTGCCGTTTGGCAGCAAGCAGAGGGTCGTCGAACAGCTGCTCATAGGCGCCCTTGGTGGAGTAGATGCAGTTGATCTGTTGCGTGATGGCCTGCTTTCCACTCACCAGTCTCACCATGCGAGTGGTGTCGCGCGCCAGCGTGGAATAGTCTTTTTGCCCCATTATTCCGGCCGTATAGAGGCGGTGCAAGCGGTCGGCCACAAGAGGAACATACTGTTTTGGCAGTCCCGGAATGCCGTCTTTGTAGTTGGCAAGAAACGCTTTCACGTTCTCCTTCTCCACGTTGGCGTTGATGTTGTAGTAAGGCTGGAACATCAGCATTATGGAGTCGCGCTCGTGTTGCATGGCCTCGTCGGTCTTGTATATCGGGAAGTCGAACTTGGCAATGAACTGTCCGTAAATCCATGGCTTGCCTATCTCGTAGCGTAACTGCTGCCGCCCGCTGCGAGGAAGGAACAAAACGATGATGGCCACGGTAACAATGACCAGCAATGCCCGGTATAAGATGATGCGCAATGACTGCGTCTGATTGTCGTTGAAATTACTCATACGCGTTGGTAGTTTTACTAACAGTATGCGAAAATACAAAAAATATGGACAATACTGGAAAAAAATATGTAATTTTGCACAAAATTTAATGTCTTGTTTTCTTTTTTTTGAGAATAGATGGAAAGAAGAGTTAGGGTGCGCTTTGCGCCAAGTCCCACCGGCCCGCTGCATATAGGCGGTGTCCGTACGGCACTTTACAATTATCTTTTTGCCCGCCAGCACGGTGGAGACCTTGTGTTCCGCATTGAGGATACAGACAGTCACCGCTTTGTTGAGGGTGCAGAGGAATACATATTAGAGTCATTCAAGTGGCTCGGAATAACGTTTGACGAAGGCGTTAGCTTCGGAGGCGACAAAGGTCCCTACCGCCAGAGCGAGCGTAGGGACATATACAAGAAGTATGTTGACCAACTAATAGCATCGGGAAAGGCCTACTATGCCTTTGACACTCCGGAGGAACTGGAGGCCAAAAGGAGCGAGGTGAAGAACTTCCAGTATGACAGCCACACCCGCATGTCGATGCGCAACTCGCTCACTCTGAGCCCGGAGGAAGTGCGCTCGCTGATAGACGACGGCCGACAGTACACGGTGAGGTTCAAGGTTGAGCCCGGACAGGAAGTGCATGTTAACGACATGATACGCGGCGATGTACGGGTTATGAGCGACATAATAGACGATAAGGTGCTCTATAAAAGCTCGGACGAGTTGCCAACATACCACCTTGCCAACATAGTTGACGACCATCTGATGGAGATTACCCACGTGATAAGAGGCGAGGAGTGGCTTCCGAGCGCTCCGCTGCATGTGCTTCTGTACCGTGCTTTCGGTTGGGAAGACACCATGCCCCGCTTTGCCCACCTGCCGCTGTTGCTCAAGCCAGAGGGCAAAGGCAAGCTGTCGAAGCGCGACGGCGACCGCCTTGGCTTCCCGGTGTTCCCGCTTGAGTGGCACGACCCAAAGACCGGCGAAGTGAGTTCGGGCTATAGGGAGAGCGGATACTTCCCTGAGGCCGTGGTGAACTTCCTGGCACTGCTGGGCTGGAACCCCGGCACCGAACAGGAAATATTCTCACTCGACGAGCTGGTAAAGGCTTTCGACATTACGAAATGCTCAAAATCGGGTGCCAAATTCGATTATAAGAAGATAGTATGGTTCAACCATGAGTACATGCTACGCAAGAGCGACGACGAGATAGCAGGCCTGTTTGCCCCAATTGTGGCCAACAACGGAGTGGACGAGAGCATGGACCGCATACGCCAAGTGGTGCACATGATGAAGGACCGCGTAGACTTTGTGAAGGAACTGTGGCCCCTGTGCTCATTCTTCTTCATAGCTCCGAAGGAGTATGACGAGAAAACGGTGCGCAAACGCTGGAAAGACTACTCGGCAAAGCAGATGACCGAGCTGGCACAAGTGCTGGAAGACATAGACGATTTCAGCGTAGAAGGACAGGAACCCGTAGTGATGAAGTGGGTAGAGGATAAAGGCTACAAGCTGGGTGACGTGATGAATGCCTTCCGTCTTGCCCTTGTGGGCATAGGAAAGGGCCCCGGCATGTTTGACATAAGTGCATTCCTGGGTAAGGAAGAGACACTGCGCCGCCTGCATCGCGCAATAGAGACGTTGGGATAAATACCGCTGGCGAATGTACAATATAATAATGTACTTTGTGGAGTTAGGTATTTGGGTGGCCCATTTCTTTGACCATAAGGTGCGGCTCATGTGGCAAGGCGAGCTCGACTCGTTCCGCGTGCTGCGCGAAAAAGTTGACCCCAATGCCCGCTATGTGTGGTTCCACGCTGCCTCACTGGGTGAGTTTGAACAAGGCCGGCCACTTATGGAGGCTCTGAGACGCCAACATCCGGAGTACAAGATACTGCTCACGTTCTATTCTCCTTCAGGCTATGAGGTGAGGAAGAACTACGAGGGTGCCGACATTGTGTGCTACATGCCGGTTGATACCGTGAGCAACGCACGCCGCTTTCTGCGTACAGTGAGACCGGTTATGGCCTTCTTCATAAAGTATGAGTTCTGGTACAACTTTCTGCACATACTCCATCACCGTGGCGTTCCAACCTACAGCGTGTCGAGCATATTCCGTCCCGGACAAGTGTTCTTCCGCTGGTACGGACGGCAATATGGTCGGGTGCTGCGCTGTTTCACCCGTTTCTTCGTGCAGAACCAGCAAAGCAAGGACCTGCTTCACAGTATAGGGCTTGACAATACTACAATAACAGGCGACACTCGCTTTGACCGCGTGCTGCAGATAGCAAACCAAGCCAAGCAGCTACCGGCAGTAGAAGCTTTCGCCAAGGACGCAAAGGTGATGGTGGCCGGCAGCAGTTGGCAGCCCGACGAGGAGATACTGTGTGATTACTTCAATGCCCACACCGACTGGAAGCTGATACTTGTTCCACACGTGGTGAGCGAAGAACACATAAGCTGGATTACCTCAAGGCTGAAAATGCCCGTGGCAAGATACTCTAAAGCTAACGAATCGGAGCTTGGAAATGCCCGTTGCCTCATAATAGACTGTTATGGGCTGCTGTCGAGCATATACCGTTATGCCACCGTTACCTATGTGGGCGGAGGCTTCGGAGTGGGCATTCACAACGTGCTTGAGGCGGCAGTATGGGGAAAACCGGTAATATTCGGTCCCAACAACAAGAAGTTTGATGAGGCTCAGGGACTCATAGCATCCGGTGGAGGCTTCGAGATAGCCGGCGCTGATGACTTTGACAGCACCATGGACAGGCTTGCCAACGCTGACAGTCTCAGTAAGTCGGGCAGTGCTGCAAAGCAATACGTTGAATCGAAATCGGGCGCAACAGAAACTATTATGTCAATGGTAGAATATAAATGATTATGAGAAAAGCAAGTAAAAACCTATTATTAATAGCCACTATCGCCATTACGGCACTCTCGTTCTCGTGCTCTGATGATAACGATGGCGTGGAACGGCTGCCTTGGAACGAAACAAAGATTCAAGGAACATGGAGCCTTGACACCGTACTTATAAACAATGCCGGAAACGACAGCATAAACGGCATGTCGGTTCAGGGATTCAAACAGGCACGCGAAGGCTCGACAGTGGTGTTTGATGGTGCCAACATGACAATGACAAAGGGCGTCTCGCAGGTTATGAACCGTACATACACAATACGCAATTTCTACATAAAGCTGGGTACGACCGACTTTGCCACCGACACACTACAACTGCAAAACCTGGAGCGTAGCAACATGAACTGGGTGAAATTGCGCCAGTACACCGACCACACCCACCGTCACTACCTGGTGTATCACCTGAACAGGCGATAAGAAACAGCCGGACCGACTGCGTTCCGGCTTAAAGACAACATTACAAAAAAGAAGATTCTAAAAAATGGGAAAAGTAATACTAACAGGCGACCGCCCCACAGGTAAGCTGCATTTGGGCCATTACGTGGGCAGCTTGCGTCGCCGTGTGGAACTTCAAAACTCGGGTAACTATGACCGCATGTTCGTGTTCATGGCCGACGTTCAGGCCCTAACCGACAATGCTGACAACCCCGAGAAGATAAGACAGAACATCATCAACGTGGCCCTTGACTACCTAAGCGCAGGCCTCGACCCAAATAAGTGCACGCTGTTTATACAGAGTCGCATTCCGGAACTGGCTGAGCTGACGGTGTATCTGATGAATCTAATCTCAGTTAGCCGTGTGCAGCGCAACCCGACCGTTAAGACCGAGATAAAGATGCGCAACTTTGAGGCCAATATTCCTCTTGGCTTCTTCTGCTATCCTGTAAGTCAGGCAGCCGACATAACACTGTTTAAGGCTACCACTGTGCCTGCAGGCGAGGACCAGGAGCCTATGATAGAGGTGGCAAGAGAGCTGGCACGGAGGTTCAATCAGACTTACTCGCCGGTGCTTGTTGAGCCGGAGATAATGCTGCCGGAGAACGAAACAGCCCGCCGTCTGCCCGGAACTGACGGCAAGGAGAAGATGAGCAAGAGCCTCGGTAACTGCATTTATCTGAGTGATGACAAGGACACAGTGTGGCAGAAGGTGCGCTCGATGTATACCGACCCGACACACCTGAACGTGAGTGACCCTGGTCATGTGGAGGGGAATGAAGTGTTTACATATCTCGATGCATTCTCTACAGACGACGATTTTGCTGAGTTCTGGCCGGAATACAAGAATCTGGACGAGCTGAAGGCTGCCTATAGTCACGGCGGTGTGGGCGACATGAAGTGCAAGAAACTCCTGAACCACGTAATAAACAAGATGCTGGAACCAATGCGTGAGCGCCGTAAGGAGTTGTCGAAGGACATACCCGAGGTGTTCCGTATACTGGAACGTGGTTCAGAACAGGCAAGAGAAGTTGGTGCTCAGACCATGGATGAAGTGAGAAAGGCCATGCGCATAAACTACTTTGAGGACAAGGAACTTATAAAAAGCATATCAGAGAAGTTTGCTGCTGAGTAATATCGGGACTCACAGAAAGCATAACCGTAAACCGATAGTGCTTCCGCTTGGCCTGCTTTGATGCCAAACGGAAGCACTATTGGTTTTTGTTGCAGACTTATTAGTCTAAATGGTAAATCCTGTCATAGTTGACACTGACCACTCCTTTTACCTTTTCGAAGTAAGCCTTGGTTTCATCGAGCGTCATGTTGTCGGGCTTCTTTAGGGCTATACCTTTTATAAATGTGTACTGGTAGATAATCTCCGCGCCTATCTTCTTGGCGGCTTTGAGCAGTGGCTTCTTGCCAATGTCACCATTATAATATATGATAAGCGTTGACGGACTGTATTCCTTGTTTTCAGGTTTGGACTTTATGTTCTTGGCTATGGGCCTGAAATTTTGGCGGAACCTGTACAGTTCGTACCATGCGGGCAGTGCGCGGCCGGTTTCGTTGCTGAACAATCCGCGGTTTATCCAACTTTCAAGTACGGGCTTTCCCGATTCATTCTCCTCCGGAAACCACCACAACAGCCCCTGCACTGCACTGTGGCGGTTGAGTTCAGCAACAAGGTCGGCAGCAAAGTTGCGCTGTCCTTCGGGACTGATAGGGTAGAATTCAGAGTACTGTTGCTCGTCTTTGGCCCACCGGTCGTTGCGGTGCGAGTAGTAGGATGCAGTCTCGACAATCATGATATTGCGTCCATAGCGTGCAGAAAGAGAGTCTGTCACCTGGCCCAAGTGGCTTATTGAGCCATGCCACATTGGGTAATAGCTTAGGCCTATTACGTCGTAGTCAACCTTGTAGCGATTAATGCGGTCGTAGAAGTTGCGTGTTGTCTCCCAGTTCTGTGCGTGTTCGGTGTGTATTATCAGCTTTGCGTTGGGGCAAACCTGCCGGCACGCCTTGCTTCCGGCATTGATTAGTGAGGCCAGAACAAGCCAGTTGGCATCGCTCTCGGGATTAACCTTGCCCACAGGCCACAGCATTCCGTAGGTTATCTCGTTGCCTATCTGTATCATATCCGGCTCTACGTGGGCCCGCTTCATGGCCTCCAGCACGTGGGTGGTGTAGCTATAAACGGAGTCGCGCAGTGCAAACACCTCCAGACCTTGCCACCTGCGGGGCGTGGACTGGTGGGAAGGGTCGGCCCAAGTGTCGCTATAATGCAAGTCTAGCATAACTGCCATATGGTGATGTTTGGCCATCCGGCACAAGCGAAGCACGTATGGAAGGCTCTGACATACGCCTTCGCCCTTGGCTTCGGCCGTAGCGTTGGCCGGATCAACAAACAGTCGCACCCTTATCATGTTCCATCCCCATCGTCTGGCATAGTCGGGCAAGTCTATTCTCTTACCCATTGAGTCGCGGTATACGGTTTGCGCCTCCTTGTAGCTGGGATAGAGCGATATGTCACCACCGAGCCAGCGCTGAGAAAGCACCGGCACGGTTGAGAGGAGTAGCAAAAAAAACATGAGATGTCTCATCTTTCCACTTGAGTTATGTGTTTCAGTGCAAAAGTAATAAAAAAACTTCTTGCCGAATAATCTTTTTCCTTTTTTGCAGTTTGTTGCCGCTTCGTGAGACTATAGCAGTGGTTTGGGTGTTTCATTATAGTGCGTTTTGAGTGCTATGTCATTGGTTTGCAAGTCCTGTCTTGTTTGGTTCGGTTCGCGATAGGTCCGGAACAGATTTTTTGTCCTAATTCTTGCTTGGTTCAAAAGTAATTATTACATTTGCAATCCACACTCAAAACAAAAACAAATATGACGCAAGAAGAGAAGACCCAGATAGAAGAAAGAATTGTAGATGTGCTGAAAACTGTTTACGATCCGGAAATACCGGTAGACATTTGGAATCTGGGCATGATATACAAGATAGACGTTAAGGACGACGGGGCAGTGGATATAGACATGACTTTTACGGCACCGTCGTGTCCTGCTGCTGATTTCATACTCGAAGATGTGCGCACCAAGGTGGAGAGCGTTAAGGGAGTAACCTCTGCTAACGTAAACTTAGTGTTCGAACCTCAATGGGATCAGAGCATGATGAGCGATGAAGCGCGCGTAGAACTTGGCTTCGATTGAGACAAAACCTGACATAACATGAGAAACGTATATTTCCTTTCCGACGCCCATCTCGGTTCCCTTGCCCTCGAGCATCGTCGTACTCAGGAGCGCCGACTTGTGCGCTTTCTCGATTCTATCAAGCATAAGGCACAAGCTGTATACTTGCTCGGAGACATGTTTGACTTCTGGGACGAGTGGCATTATGTGGTTCCGAAGGGCTATACGCGTTTTCTTGGAAAACTGTCTGAACTTACCGACCTTGGAGTGGAGGTGCATTATTTTACCGGAAACCATGATATCTGGACCTACGGTTACCTTGAGGATGAGTGCGGGGTGATACTTCACCGCACGCCGGCTACCATAGAACTTGGTGATAAGGTCTTTTATTTGGCTCATGGCGATGGTCTTGGCGACCCGAGTCGGTCATTTCGCTTCCTGAGAGGGCTGTTCCACAACCGCGTTTGCCAGAAACTGCTTAACTTTATGCATCCTTGGTGGGGCATGCAGTTAGGTTTGAATTGGGCTAAGCGCAGTTTCGAGAAGCGAAAGGACGGAAAGCCGGCGCCATATAAGGGTGAAGACCATGAGTTTCTTGTGATATATACCAAGAATTACATGAAAACGCATCCTGATATCGACTTTTTCATCTATGGGCATCGCCATATCGAGCTTGACCTTATGCTCTCTCGAAAAACCAGAATGCTTATTCTCGGCGACTGGATAAGCCAGTTCACCTATGCGGTGTTTGATGGTGAGCACATGTTTCTTGAAGAATATGTTGAAGGAGAGAGCCAACCGTAGAAGCTGTTGTTACTCAAACAGCTGACTGTATTAGTAAGTTGGCAGCTTAATTTTTCCGAAATATTCATAGTGCCATGCCACTACTTGAGTCTAAAGTTAGTGGTGTGGCTTTTTGATTTCCTTCATTGCCGCTTGCTGTATCGCTCTGTTCAATATGAGGAAAGTACTGAAAGGCAGTACAGAAGTTCAGCGACTATTTCTAATTTGAATTGTAAGGAGGCTCTTATTCCGCAGATGTAAGCACCCGCGGCTATTAAACAGTAATACGCAAGCATTAATATTATGTCTTTGTCAGACTGATATAAAAAAGAAAATGGAGCGCAAAGAATAATGCCTTTGCGCTCCATCAGATATTGTTATTACAATTCTTATCTTATTATAGGATAATATTCGCCCGGATGATAGAAGTCAACCAAGCGTATGTCGAAGATGAGATTGCTGTAGATAGGGATAGTTCCGGTAGGACTTTCCGTAGTTTTGTAGGCGGCTTGATAGGGGATATAAACCCTCCAATGGTCGCCTTTATGCATCAGTTGCAATGCTGTGCAGAAGCCATCTACCGCACCGTTGGCCACCATCTTTATTGGTAGGGCTGTTGTTTCGCTGAAATTGCCCGACCATGAGTTTTGGAAGTTATAGCCGTTAGGGTAACTTGCCGACGGGATAAGACGCCCGCTGTAGTGTATTACTGTTGTATCGGTGGATATAGGTGACTCCGTTCCGCTGCCACTCTCAAGCACTTGTACTACAATATGGTTCTCAGGCTTGGTGGCAGTAGAATCAGTGAGACTCCAGAGTGGGTATATGCGCCACTGACTATCGCCCGAAGCTATGCGCTGTTGGGTGCTTGTGTAGAGCGAATTCCAGTACTCTTCGTTGCGACTCTGCCAGTTAGCATATTCTTCTTCTTCACCATCGCTCTCGCTGCACGACACCAATGAGCCGGCAGACAATATGCCTACCATGGTAAAAAGAATGAATTTCAGAGCAAAAAGTCTATTTTTCATATTTGCGTTTATACGTCAAGTTTCTTGAGCAGTGAGGTTATTGACACGCGATCCTCTATTATTTCGCGCAGTCTCTCTATTGGTACGCGTTCCTGCTTCATGCTGTCTCGATAGCGCAAGGTAACGGTATTGTCGTTGAGAGTATCGCCATCAACGGTTACACAATATGGAGTGCCGATAGCATCCTGGCGACGGTAGCGCTTGCCAATGCTGTCTTTGGCTTCGATATGAGTGTTAAAGTGGAATTTTAGCTCATCAACAATCTCCTGTGCCTTCTCCGGCAGACCGTCTTTATTAACCAACGGCAGCACGGCACACTTAACAGGGGCGAGCGGTTCGGGCAACTTCAACACCACGCGGGAGCTTCCGTTCTCGAGCTTTTCTTCAGTATAGCTGTGGCACATCACGCTAAGGAACATACGGTCCACGCCGATTGATGTCTCGACATCGTAGGGAGTGTAGCTCTCATTGCGGTCAGGGTCGAAGTATTTTATAGAGCGGCCACTGAATTTCTCATGCTGCGAGAGGTCGTAATCGGTGCGAGAGTGGATGCCTTCCACCTCCTTGAAGCCGAAAGGCATGCGGAACTCAATGTCGGTAGCGGCGTTAGCGTAGTGTGCAAGCTTTTCATGGTCGTGGAAGCGGTAGTTCTCATTGCCCATGCCAAGAGCCTCATGCCACTGCAAACGATGCTTCTTCCAGTACTCGAACCACTTCATCTCTGTGCCGGGCTGGCAGAAGAATTGCATCTCCATCTGCTCAAACTCACGCATGCGGAACACAAACTGGCGTGCCACAATTTCATTACGGAAGGCTTTTCCTATTTGTGCGATGCCGAAAGGAAGCTTCATTCTACCGGTCTTCTGCACGTTTAGGAAGTTTACGAATATACCTTGCGCTGTCTCAGGACGCAGGTAAATGCGGCTTGTAGCGTCGCTTGTTGAGCCCACTTCAGTAGAGAACATCAAGTTGAACTGGCGCACGTCGGTCCAGTTCTTTGTGCCACTGATTGGGTCAACAATACCTTCATCGAGTATTATCTGCTTAAGCTCGGCCAAGTCTGGGCCTTGCATGGCCTTGGTATAACGCTCATGCAGTGCGTCACGCTTCTGTTGGTGCTCAAGTACACGTGGATTTGTGGCGCGGAATTTAGCCTCGTCGAAGGCGTCGCCAAACTTCTTGGCGGCTTTTTTCACATCCTTGTCTATCTTCTCATCGTACTTTGCTATCTGGTCCTCGATGAGATTGTCGGCACGATAGCGCTTCTTGGAGTCGCGGTTGTCAATGAGCGGGTCGTTGAAAGCGTCGACATGTCCACTTGCCTTCCACACCATGGGGTGCATGAAGATGGCTGCGTCGATGCCCACAATATTGCTATGGAGCAGCACCATCGATTTCCACCAGTACTCCTTTATGTTGTTCTTAAGTTCCACTCCGTTCTGTCCGTAGTCGTAAACGGCAGCGAGGCCGTCGTAGATTTCTGAACTCGGGAACACGAAACCGTATTCCTTGCAGTGGCTAACTATCTTCTTGAAAACATCGTCTTGTGCCATAATATCTTTATTTTAACTTTGTTCTGTTTTTATATTGGCAGAAAACCTACGTCGAAACATGGTTTCTACCGGTATTAAGGTTATTGTCCTTTCGGGTGCAAAGGTAGTGCTTTTTAATGATAATCAGCGCTATTGCTCTGGGAAAAGATTGAGCTGACCGGTTATTTCGTCTATCACCTGTTGCTGACTCTTACCCTTATCGGGGTCCAGGTTCTCTCTTCCCGGCTCGTTTCCTTCGTCTTCAGGAGCGTCTTGTTCAGGTTCTGCAAAACGGGTGGGCTCCAATTCCTCTATGTTCTTAACGTTGAATGTGCTCAATCGTTTGCCTTTGGCCTTGAATCGCTTAGTTCCGACAAACTGTTCGGCATCTATCTCCTCGCTGCCACGCACCTCGTCAGCTCCGCCATAAGTTATCTTTATGCGTGGATAGGGCTGGTTGGTGAGCAGAACGAGCTTGGAATTGGGGTTGTCGCCTACGAAATTCTGGCGGTTACGCGACCGTTCCATGGTGAAGCGCTTCAGGTATGGATAGCCCTTGTTGTCGGCATCGTAGACCACAGCGGTCCATATCTTGTTTTCGTCGTACTTCTCTATGCGCAGAATCTTGTCCTCATAGTGATTGTTTGTGTCGAAGTTTGTGGTGTAGAAAGTGCCATCGGGCAGCACCACAAGTATTCTTTCGCCGTCCTTGAACTCACCAAGCAGTTCGCCGTGGTTCTCGTAGTTTATGCGGTTTATGTCAGAATCGAACCATACTTTGCGCCCTCCCAGTGTGGAGCGGCCATGGCTCTTCAGGCTGATGCGGTGTATAGGGTTGTGGCTTAGCAGGTTGCCCTTGGAGTTGCGGCCCTTTATTGCTATGTCACTGAAGTCCTTATCCATGAACAGCTTCTGTCGTTTGTTGCGTGCGTCAGGCTCGAATGTTATCTTGATTACCTCAGCTTCGCCGTTCGGATTGGCTGAGAAGTACTCCACTCGTGAGCCCTTTGTGCCTTGGGTCAGGTCGTATTCTCGGTCTACAACGGCGGTAGGCACGTTGAATCTCTTTATAAAGTAGTCGCCATGTTGGCCGTCGCGGTACACCACATTATATATAGTACGCTTGTCGGCCTTCTTGAACACCTGCACGTGTATGATGCCTTTGCCCACGAAGAGCTTGTCAGTAAGGTGCACTACTTTGTATTTGCCGTCGCGGTAGAATATAATGGCGTCGTCAAGGTCGGAACAGTTCTGCACGAACTCGGCCTTTTTCAGTCCGGTACCAATGAATCCTTCCTTGCGGTCAATGTAGAGCTTTTCGTTCTTTTCGGCCACTTTGGCGGCTATTATCGTGTCAAACGAGCGAATCTCGGTAAGCCTTGGGTGCTCCTTGCCGTACTTTTGCTTGAGGAATTTAAACCAGTCAATGGTGTATTCAACCAAATGTTCCAAGTTGAAATCCACCTTGGCAATTTCCTCTTTAATCTTGGCTATGAGCTCTTCGTTCTTATCCTTGTTGAACTTTGCAATGCGTTGCATTTTTATTTCCAGCAATCGCATGATGTCGTCGCGCCTAACCTCACGAATCAACTTGGGATAGAAAGGTTTCAACCTTAAGTCAATGTAAGCCACAAGGTCATCAGTGTTCTTGGCTTCCTCGAAAGGTTTGCCCTTGTATATGCGCTCTTCAATGAATATTTGCTCCAAAGACGCGTAGAAGAGTTGTTCCTCCAGCTCCGACTTATGTATTAGAAGCTCCTTGCGTAGCAACTCTTTAGTGCGGTCAGTGGAGTGGCGCAACACGTCGCTCACGGTGAGGAACTTAGGCTTTTGGTCCTCTATCACGCAGCAATTTGGGTTCAAGTTTATCTCGCAGTCGGTAAAAGCATAGAGCGCGTCAATGGTTTTGTCGCTCGAAGTGCCCGGAGCCAGCGTCAGATGTATTTCTACTTCCGACGCGGTCATGTCCTCTACCTTTCTTATTTTCAGCTTTCCTTTCTCCACGGCTTTTGTTATCGACTCCTGAAGTGATGAGGCTGTCTTGGTGAAAGGTATTTCACGTATTATCAGAGTCTTTGGATCCAGTTTCTCTATCTTGGCTCTCACCTTCACCACTCCGCCCCTTTGGCCGTCGTTGTATTTCGAAACGTCAATCTGTCCGCCCGTGGGGAAGTCAGGATATAAGTGAAACTCCTTGCCCCTCAGGTAGCTTACGGCTGCGTCGCATATTTCGTTGAAGTTGTGAGGCAGAATCTTTGAGCTCAGTCCCACGGCTATTCCGTCGGCTCCTTGAGCCAGGAGCAGGGGGAATTTTACGGGCAACGTGATAGGCTCTTTATTGCGTCCGTCGTACGACATCTGCCAATCGGTGGTCTTGGGGTTAAATACCGTGTCGAGGGCAAACTTGGATAGCCTTGCCTCTATATATCGAGGAGCGGCAGCACTGTCGCCAGTGAGTATGTTTCCCCAGTTTCCCTGAGTGTCGATAAGGAGGTCTTTCTGCCCCATCTGCACCAGAGCGCCGTATATTGAAGCGTCGCCGTGGGGGTGGAACTGCATGGCATGGCCCACGATGTTTGCCACTTTGTTGTAGCGTCCATCGTCC
>CAZUWO010000078.1:0-14699 GCA_964623995.1 uncultured Prevotella sp.
GCTTCTTGCGCCACGAACTGTCCTACTCTTGTTATCTTGAAAGCTGTCTTTTTGATGGTCTCACACAGTGTTTCGAAATTGGCAGAGCAGTCCTTATCCATCTGCTCTAAGGCATATTTGACAACGCCAGGGCCACTAACACCCACATTTATTACCGCATCGGCCTCGCTAACGCCATGGAAAGCACCAGCCATAAATGGATTATCGTCGGGCGCATTACAGAATACCACGAGCTTGGCAGGTCCCAAGCAGTTTTGATCTTTGGTGGCTTCTGAGGCTTGAACAACAATATCACCCATCAGTCTGACAGCATCCATGTTGATTCCGGTCTTGGTTGAGCCCACGTTTACGCTCGAACAGACAATGTCTGTCTGTGCCAAAGCCTGCGGAATGGACCGTATGAGGAGTTCATCGCTATGGGTCATGCCCTTGGAAACAATGGCAGAGTAACCTCCTATGAAGTTCACACCCACCTGATGAGCAGCCTTGTTGAGCGTCTTCGCTATCTGAATGTAGTCTTCTGAGGTCTTACAGCAAGCTGCTCCCACAAGTGCAATGGGCGTAACGCTGATTCTTTTGTGAACAATGGGTATGCCTATCTCGCGCGAAATTGACTTTCCAACCTTTACTAAGTCCTTGCCCAGGGTAGTAATACGGCGATATATGTTGTCGCAACAGGTTTTAAGGTCACTATCAGCACAGTCAAGCAGACTTATACCCATAGTAATTGTCCTTACGTCGAGATTCTCTTGCTCGACCATTCTGTTGGTTTCGAGTACTTCTGATGGTGTAATCATCTTTAGATTCAGTTTTTTAGATACGATGCATTTTATCGAAGATTTCCTCGAGTTGTATTTTTATCTGGACTCCTATCTGCTTACCCACCACCTCAAGGCGGTTGCTCAAGTCTTCGAAAGTACCAGGAGTCTTGCTTATATCCACTATCATCATCATATTGAAATACTCCTTCACGATGGTCTGAGTTATTTCAAGGATATTAATTTGATTGTCGGCGAGGAAGCCACATACGCGGGCTATGATGCCAACAGAATCGCGTCCAACTACTGTTATGATTGCTCTTTTCATGATATAAGAAATATTTTGGGAAGATATTAAACTAAGATAAATTCTGAATAGAACCGTTATCGGCAATTGTTTCTGCAGGTTCGGCATCCGCCACATTTAGCAATTGCGTCATTATTCTTGCGGCACGGTCGGGAGCTACATCAGTGCCCAGACGTTCCATTACTGTCTGGTAGCCTTCCAATTGCAGTTCTCTGCCGTAATGACCCGGCAGTATGTTGTATAATTGGTTGGCAATTCCCCTCACCGTAAACTTGTCAGCGAGCATCTCTGGCACCACTTCCTTGTTGGCAACGAGGTTCACCAGCGAGATGTAATCACAGCTAATAATGTGATTAAAGGCAAAACGGATAAGGTGTGGCACAGGTGTCTCATAGCAAACCACCTGCGGTACTTGAAACAAAGCCGTCTCAAGAGTTGCAGTTCCACTCGTAACCAAGGCCGCAGCAGAATGAGACAGCAAAGCGTAAGTATCGTCAGAAATTAGCCGTACACGTGATTTGCCAATGAAACGGGCGTAGTAATTAGCATCGATACCAGGAGCTCCGGCCAGTACAAGCTGATAATCAGCAAATCGTGAGGCCGCTTCTATCATGGCAGGAAGGTTGTCCTTGATTTCCTGTTTACGGCTTCCGGCCAACAAAGCTATAATCCGGCGATTGTCGAGTTGGTGCCTTTGGCAGAACTCATCAAAGCTTTCAGCGTAGGAAGAACGGAAGTTGTAGACCTCTTCGGCTGTAGGATTACCCACGTAATGTATCTTATAGCGATGCTTTTTCTCGTAAAAAGGCACCTCGAAAGGCAAAATCGAGAACATTTGTGACACATCCCGCTTTATGGATTTTACGCGCCACTCTTTCCAAGCCCATACTTTAGGCGAAATATAATAATAGACCGGAATGGAAGTATTCCTTTTCAAGAACTTAGCTATGTTGAGATTGAAGCCTGCATAATCAACAAGTATAACCACATCTGGCTTCCAACTGACTATGTCCGCTTTGCACATCTTCATGTTTGAGAGTATAGTTGGCAAGTGAAGCAGCACCGGAACAAAGCCCATATAGGCAAGTTGGTGATAGTCTCTCACTTTAGTGCCGCCCACGGAAGCCATCTTGTCGCCTCCGAAAAAACGGAATTGAGCCTCCGGATCATAATGAGCAAGGCTCTTCATAAGCCTTGAAGCATGCAAATCGCCACTCGCTTCGCCTACTATAAGATAGTATCTCATTTTCTTATTCAGGTTGAATTGTCTGGTCTACAAGGCTTTCTGTAAAAGCCATTGCATCGCGAGCAGTAACATCTGCCGTAGTAGGGACAACCGAAACATAGCCATTTTCGAGGGCCCAGCGATCAGTATCGGTGGCTTCCGGCTCATCATTGCGATAGTTACCAACCATCCAATAGTAATCATAACCACGAGGATGGTGTTCCAAGACTGTTTCATTTATCCAGCTACCCCACCCCATACGGCACACCTTAATGCCCTTGAATGAGTCTAGAGCAGGAAAATTCACATTGAGACAAACCCCTTTGGGCAGCCCAGAGTGAAGAACATTCTTCACGATAGTACGCACATAAGAGCGCAAAGGCCGCAAGTCGGCATTAACATCATAGTTGCAACTGGAAAAGGCCACAGAAGGAATATATTTCAAACTTCCCTCAGTAGCCACGCCCATCGTGCCACTATAATGCGTGTTGACAGATGCATTGTCACCATGATTGATTCCGGATATGACCATGTCAGGCCGCCTATCAGTAAGGATACGGGCCAAAGCGAGCTTCACACAGTCCACAGGTGTACCATTACATGACCATACTTCGGCATCGGGAATATTATACCTGCGCTTCAACTTCAGTGGCAACGTGGCCGAAAAGGCACAAGAAAAGCCCGAGCGACCCGACTCAGGAGCGCACACTACGACCTGAGCGAAGTCTGAAAGGAATCCTACAAGGGTGCGAATGCCGTTGCTGTGGTAGCCGTCATCGTTAGAAACCAATATAAGCGGTTTGTTTTCTGCCATTGTTATTAATTCTTTGTTTTAGGTGCAAAAGTAATAAAAGGTTCGTAAAAAAGCACCTTTATCATGGAAAATCTCATGGATTTTATGTAACTTTGCAACCTAAAGTATACTTGAGAAAGAAGAAATAATGGGAAAAATCATAGCCGTGGCCAACCAAAAGGGCGGAGTTGGTAAAACAACCACCACAATAAACCTGGCTGCTTCGTTGGCAACACTCGAAAAAACAGTACTTGTGGTCGACGCAGATCCCCAAGCCAATGCCTCAAGTGGGCTTGGCGTGGACATTAAAGAGGTGGATTGCTCGCTCTATGAGTGTCTGATCGACCACGCCGACGTCCATGACGCAATCTACACCACTGATATTGACGGGCTGGATATTATACCAAGCCACATCGATTTGGTTGGTGCGGAGATTGAAATGCTAAACTTGAAGAACCGTGAGAAACTGGTCAGCAAGGTGCTGGAGCCAATACGAGGCGATTATGACTTCATTTTGATAGACTGTAGTCCGTCGCTTGGATTGATAACCATTAATGCTTTAACCGCCGCTGACTCTGTGATTATACCTGTACAGTGCGAGTATTTTGCCCTCGAAGGAATTAGTAAGCTGCTCAATACCATTAAAATCGTGAAGAGTAAGCTTAATCCAAAACTCGAAATAGAGGGGTTCCTGCTCACAATGTATGACAGTCGGTTGCGTTTGGCCAACCAAATCTACGACGAAGTGAAACGCCATTTCCAAGAGCTCGTATTCAAAACAGTGATTCAACGCAACGTTAAGTTAAGCGAAAGTCCGAGCCATGGACTCCCTGTTATACTCTATGATGCCGACTCAACAGGTGCGAAAAACCACCTGGCGCTGGCCAAAGAGATACTAAACAACAATAATTAAGAAAGCAATGGCAGTACACAAGAAATACCAAACAGGCAATAAGACCAACGCTTTAGGGCGCGGACTCGATGCGCTGATATCGACTGAAAGCATAAAAACTGCAGGAAGCTCAACCATAAACGAGATTCCTCTCGACCAGATATATCCCAACCCCAAGCAACCAAGGCGTGACTTCGACCCAGAAGCGTTGCAGGAACTTGCCAACTCCATCAGGGAAATAGGTATAGTTCAGCCTATAACCTTGCGGCAGATGAGCGAAAACCAATTCCAGATCATTGCCGGAGAGCGTCGTTGGAGGGCCTCTCAACTTGCAGGATTGAAGGCTATTCCTGCCTATATCCGCACCATTGACGACGAAAACGTAATGGAAATGGCCCTTGTTGAAAACATACAGCGAGAAGATTTGAACGCCATCGAAATAGCATTGGCCTACGAACACTTACTTCAAAAGAGTGGAATGACGCAAGAAAAAGTCAGTGAGAGAGTTGGCAAGAATCGTGCTTCGATAGCAAACTATATAAGACTGCTGAAGCTACCCGCGCAAGTTCAGATGGCCTTACAGAAAAAAGAGATTGACATGGGGCACGCACGCGCCCTCCTTGCCCTTGATAGTCCGTCGCGACAGTTAAAGGTTTTCCACGAAATTCAAAAGAACGGATATAGTGTTAGACGTGTGGAGGAAATGGTGCAACAACTGAAAAACGGCGACGACATACAAACTGCGAAAAGGAAAATATCAGCTAAGCAGAAGCTGCCCGAGGAGTTCAACATTCTGAAAGCCAAGCTTTCTGAATTCTTCAGCGCCAAAGTAGGACTTACTTGTTCCGCAAACGGCAAGGGAAAAATAAGCATTCCTTTCAACAATGAAGAGGATTTGGTGAGAATAATGGGTGCTTTCGACAAACTAAGCAATAGCGGCCAGTGAACGAAAAGCTTCATAGATTACTTATTCTGACCGCCTTTGTTGCTTGTTTGATTTTGCCTCAAAAAACATTGGCGCAGCAAATGATCGACAGTCTGACTGCAATTTCGGATTCAACTAAAGCATCCGAAGTCAAGACTGACAGTTTGTCGACGCATCAAGTCGCTACATCAAGTAAGCAGAAAACACGCAAGCGCGACTGGGCCACATGGCGACCAGAGCCCAAAAGGGCAATGTGGCTGGCCATTGTGATACCCGGAGCAGGCCAGATATACAATCGCAAGTACTGGAAACTGCCCATTTTCTATGGCGGTTTTGTAGGTTGCATTTATGCGCTGACATGGAACAACCAGATGTATCACGACTATTCGCAAGCTTATCTTGACATTATGGACGACGATCCAAACACACAAAGCTACAACCAGTTTCTACATTTGGGGCGCAAAATAGACAGTACGAACGAATCAAGATACAAAGACCTGTTCCGCAGAAGGAAGGATAAGTACCGTCGTTGGCGTGATCTGAGCCTCTTTGCCATGATTGGAGTCTACGCATTATCTATAGTAGATGCCTACGTTGACGCCTCTCTCTCTCAATTCGACATATCAAGCGACCTCAGCTTACAAGTGGCTCCGGCCGTAATTAATACAAACAACAGTAATAATCCAATACATTCGAGCGCGCTGGGTGTGGGTGTGAACCTGACATTCTAAGCCCGCAAAGACGACAAAAACACAAAATGAGAAAACATATTTTACTGCTTGCAACTGCATTTATCTTAGCCCCGGGAAGTCTTTTGGCACAAGACGATGCCATAACTGTTACAGACGAAGAGGGCAGAAAAGAAGTAATAGACATGCCGGAGGGCATAGCCAACAACCTTGATGATGCCCTTGAGCAGTTCTATTCTAAGACTTATTTGCAGCCAGACACTACATGCAGCATGGAGGACTATAATCCAATATATGATGAAGAGACCTTTATCAGCCGTCTGCAAAAGCTCCCCACCGTTATGGAGATGTCCTACAACAGCGTGGTTAAAGAGTTTATAGACCTCTATACCAACAAACAGAGACGCAAAGTGAGCTTCATGCTCGGGGCGCAAAACTTCTATATGCCCATCTTTGAGCAGGCTCTCGAGGCTTATGGCCTACCTCTTGAACTTAAATATCTGCCGGTTATCGAGTCCGGACTTAACCCCAGAGCTGTCAGTCGTGTAGGTGCGACGGGGCTTTGGCAATTCATGCTGGCCACGGGAAAACAGTATGGACTCACCGTTAACTCACTTGTAGACGAGCGTCGCGACCCAATCAAGAGCAGTTATGCAGCTGCGAGATACCTAAAGGACCTTTATGGAATCTTCGGAGACTGGAATCTAGTTATCGCAGCCTACAATGCAGGTCCTGATAAGATTAATAAAGCAATCCATAGAGCCGGAGGGGTAAGGGATTATTGGAAGATTTACCCTTACCTTCCTAAGGAAACACGTGGTTATGTGCCTGGATTCATCGCCGCTAATTACGTGATGAATTATTATTGTGACCACAACATCTGCCCTATGCTTACCGATTTACCTTCCAAATCGGATACTATCATTGTAAACAAAGACATATATTTCGAACAGATAGCAGGAGTAATTGGCATAAGTGAGGATCAGCTTAAAGAGTTGAACCACCAATATCTCAAGAATGTTATTAACGGAAACAGCCAGCCTTCCATACTTAGACTGCCAATAAACTACGTTACCGACTTCATTGACAATCAAGATTCGATTCTTAATTATACTACAACTGAAGCGCAGGTTAAGCGCGCCGTAGTAGATATAGAGGATCAATCATCGCGCAATTCTGTAAGTTCTTCAAGGCGAAACTCATACCGTTCTTCTTCCTCATCGCGCAAAAGCCGATATAGCTCGAGCAATAGGCGCAGCCGAAAAGAGTCCCGAAAGAAGAGAAACAGATCAAAAAGCGTAACTATTAAAGACGGTCAGACGCTCAGCGAGATAGCTGAGAAGCACGGCACTACAGTGAGTAAGCTGCGCAAACTTAATGGTATCAAAGGCAGTAGCATCAGGGCCGGAAAGAAGATAAGAGTAAAATAGCAATCAGAATAGCAAACCTGCTTAAGAGGAGGATACATCATGGAAGACCAGAAAGACAAAGACCTTGAGAGAGAAGCCAGGGAAAAGAAGATGGTGGATGACGCTTTCCAGCATCTCATTGACACCTATCTCGCATCAAGACACCGCAAGAAGGTGGATATCATAACAAAGGCTTTCAACTTCGCAAGGCAAGCTCATAAGGGTGTAAGGCGCCTCTCCGGTGAGCCATACATAATGCATCCCATTGCCGTAGCTCAAATAGCATGTGAGGAAATTGGTCTCGGCTCAACGAGTATCAGTGCCGCCTTGCTCCATGATGTGGTGGAAGACACCGACTATACCATAGAGGACATTGAAAATATCTTTGGGCCCAAGATTGCGCAAATTGTAGATGGCCTCACAAAAATTAGTGGAGGTATATTCGGAGAACAAGCTTCAGCACAGGCAGAGAATTTCAAGAAGCTCTTGTTAACGATGAGTGATGACATCAGAGTCATACTTATAAAGATCTGTGACCGCCTACACAACATGCGGACCCTAGCCTCTCAGCCACCAAGCAAGCAATACAAGATAGCCGGAGAAACGCTATACATTTATGCTCCTTTAGCAAATAGGCTCGGACTCAACAAAATTAAGACGGAGTTGGAAAACCTCAGCTTCAAGTTTGAGCACCCTGAAGCCTACCAAACCATTGTTAACAAGCTCAAATCTACCAGCGAGCAACGAGAGACTCTATTCCACAGCTTTACAGACCCGATTCGAGAGGTTCTTGATAAGATGGGATTCAAGTATGTAATTAAAGCAAGGGTAAAGAGTCCCTACTCCATCTGGAGCAAGATGCAGAACAAACACGTTACGTTTGAGGAAATCTACGATATACTTGCTGTAAGAATAATCTTCACTCCAGCCAAAAGAGAAGAGGAAATAGACGACTGCTTTAAGATATATGTAGCAATAAACAAGATCTATAAGAGCCATCCAGACCGCCTTCGTGATTGGGTTAACCACCCAAAGGCAAATGGTTATCAAGCGCTTCATGTTACTTTGATGTCAAAACAAGGCCGTTGGATAGAAGTACAGATACGTTCCGACCGCATGGACGAGATAGCCGAGCAAGGATTTGCAGCACATTGGAAATACAAAGACGGCGGAGAGATAACCGAAGACGAGGGAGAACTTAACGACTGGTTGCGCACAATAAAGGAGATTCTTGACGATCCACAGCCCGATGCAATGGACTTTCTAGATGCGATAAAATTGAATTTGTTTGCATCTGAGATATTCGTCTTCACCCCAAAGGGCGAAATCAAGACCATGCCGGCAGGATGTACGGCCTTGGATTTTGCTTTTCAGATTCACACTTTCCTTGGAAGTCACTGCATAGGAGCTAAGGTCAACCACAAGCTAGTGCCCCTAAGCCACAAGCTTAAGAGTGGAGACCAAGTGGAAATACTCACGTCGAAGGCCCAACACGTACAGCCTTCGTGGATAAATTTTGTAACCACGGCCAAGGCTAAGAGTAAGATTCAGGCCATACTTCGGCGCAATGGGCGCGAGATAAGAAAACAAGGAGAGGAAACTCTCGACAACTGGCTGAGGCTGAAAGGCATGGAACTGAACAACAGCATTGTGGATAAACTGTGCGATATTCACGACCTTGCAAAGCCTGACGACCTATACATGGCTCTTGGAGACAAGACTATCATCCTCGGCGATAATGACTTTAACGCGCTGAAGGAGAAGCAAGCCAAGAAGCAATCGGGCGGACTTAGAAGGTTTGTACCTTTCCTCGGCAAGAAGAAAAAGGAGAAAGAGAAGCAGGAAGAAACCGAATCTACACCACAACATATCGTTGTTGGCAAGAACTTTGACCGGAAAAAACCTGTCATAGTAACCGAAGACAACATAAAGCAATTCATATTCCCACATTGTTGCCACCCAATTCCAGGCGACGATATATTGGGATTCATCGACAATAAGGGCCATATAGAAATTCATAAGCGCACATGTCCGGTGGCAACAAGGCTTAAAGCGAGCTTCGGAAACCGCTTGCTCGACATGAAATGGAACATGCACAAGCAGATTTTCTTCGATGCGACAATCGAAATAAAGGGCATCGACAGGAAAGGAATGCTGCGAGACGTGGCCAATATCATATCAGACCAACTCGGAGTTAACATACACAAAGTTACGATATCGAGTGATAATGGAATCTTTGACGGCACTATAGAGCTCAGAGTTCACGATAGAGACGACGTAAAAGTAATCATGGACAGTCTCAAAAACGTGAATGACCTGCAAGAAATACAACAAATCATCTAACAAAACATCATGAACAAGCTACTTTTAAGTTTTTTAGCACTGGCAATGACAACCGCAGTCAATGCCGCAAACAAGTATGACAACCCCGACACTATTGTAGTAGCACAGGATGGTTCCGGCGAATTCAAGACCGTAAACAAGGCAATTGAGGTTTGCAGGGCATTCATGTCTTACCACAAAGTAATACTCGTTAAGAAAGGAATATACCGCGAAAAGGTGATAATACCATCGTGGCTGACCAATATAGAGCTGCTTGGAGAGGACCGTGACAAAACTATCATAACCTACGATGACCATGCCAACCGTGAGGACTTTAATCCAGCATTCGACGAAGGCCACAAAATGGGCACATTCAGGTCGTACACTCTAAAGATAGAAGGAACCAATATAACCCTCAAAAACATTACTATTGAAAACAGCTGCCCAAGACTCGGCCAGTCAGTTGCATTGCATACAGAGGGCACAAGATTGCTTTTCGTAAACTGTCGCTTCCTTGGAAACCAAGATACCGTTTACACCGGACAGCCGTATACCTACCTTTATTTCAAGAACTGTTACATAGACGGAACCACCGACTTTATTTTCGGCCCATCAACCGCATGGTTTGAGGGTTGCACCATAATGGGAAAGATAAACAGTTACATAACAGCAGCCTCCACACCCAAGGATGTCAAATACGGTTATATATTCAACAACTGCAAGATAACTGTGGGAAAGGAGTGCAAGTCGCTCTGTCTCGGAAGGCCATGGCGCCCCTATGCCTACACACTATTCATGAACTGCGACCTGCCTAAGGAGATAAAGCCCGAAGGTTGGTACAACTGGGGAGACCCGAACAACGAAAAGACGGCCAGATACATGGAATACAACAACCGCGGGAAGGGCGCTCAGCCGGAGAAAAGAGTGGCTTGGGCCAAGCAACTGACCAAGGACGAGGCCGCCAAGATAACGCCAGAAGCCGTGTTTAACGGCGACACCAGTTGGATAGCACTCTAACTTCAGAGTGCTCTGGCTGCTGATTTTATAGACAATTGCAACGTGAATAACATGAGCAACATCACTGTCAGAGAGGTAAAAACCGGCAAAGAGCTGAAGCTGTTTGCCGGTTTTGCCAACAAGCTCTATAAAGACAATCCTAACTTTGTACCTGAATTGGAACAAGATGTACTTGACGGGCTCAACCCAAAGAAGAATCCCGCCAGCAGTTTCACGTTGCTAATGCCTATGCTTGCCTACGATAACGGCACCGTGGTGGGTCGCATTGTTGGCATCATAAATCAAAAAGCCAACAAGAAATGGGGCGAAAAGACCGTGAGATTCGGGCTTTTCGACTTCATAGACGATATCAGAGTGGCCGACAGCCTGCTCAAGTCCATCGAGCAATGGGGCGCATCTCAAGGCATGAACCGCATAGAAGGACCAATGGGTATCACCGATTTCGACAAGGAAGGCATGCTTGTCGAGGACTTCAATCTGCCCGGTTCCACCTACACATATTATAATGCGGCTTACTATCCGGCCATAATGGATAAGCTCAACTACACCAAGAGGGCCGACTGGGTGCAGATAAGGGTTCCCGTACCCAGCGAAACGCCGCCCTTATATACCCGTATAGCAGAGCGTGCAGCAAGGCTTCACCACGTCAGACTCATACAAATCACCAACAAACAGATACGCCAAGGCTGGGGACTGGAAGTGTTTCACCTCTTCAATCAAGCCTATTCCAAACTGTTCGGCTTTACCGAATTCACCGACGAACAGGCCCAAACGCTCATAAATCGCTACATATGGCTGGTTGATAAGAGTCTTATGCCGATACTGATAAACGAAAAGAACGAGCTTGTGGGGGCGGCAATAACCATGGGAAGCCTCAACAACGCCATGAGAAAGGCCAAAGGCAAGCTGCTGCCATTGGGGTGGTTGCACTTGGTTAAAAGCCTCTTGATAAAGCGGGAAGACACCGTGGACATGCTGCTTATAGGCATACGGCCCGACTATCAGGGCACTGGCATCAACGCTATGCTTTTTGACCATCTGATACCTGTATACCAAAAGTTCGGCTTTAAGTGGGCAGAGACGGGGCCACAACTCGAAAACAACCATCGGGAACTGACTCAGTGGAAGTATCTTAACGGCCATACAGGGAAGCGACGCCGATGCTACGAGAAGCCTATAGAGCTATAAAGGTCTGTCAGCCGCCTAACAAGTACAATCCTAAAGCTATTTCCTTTACACCCAATAACAGCTTGCCTTAAGCCCCATACCACACCCGGCCTAAGGCAAGTTTTTATTTAATGGCAAAGCCTGTCGCAAACACTTCAATGCATTCTACCACCCATCGCCATGCCTCCCCTATCATACCTCTCAGCCATAAGTGTGCTAGCTTAACTTAAAAAATGACCTTAAAATTTGCATTTCGCCTTATTTTGTTGTATCTTTGTATGTATCTGATTATCAGCAAATAATAACAAGTGCCACAAACGGTGGCTTCGTAAACTGATTACAGAAGCGCCGTAATGTGATTACGGGGCTTTCGTAACAGGATTACGGAACTTCTGTAACGTGATTACGGGACTTCCGTAATCGGATTACAAGGCTTCTGTAATCAAATTACGGCTATAACCTAATTTTAAGGTAGGTTTACTCTTTACGTTTAATATTATTTGCTGACTAACACAACTGCAGCCCACCACATCAACCGTTCTGGTCCATCAAGAATGAAAATGCTGAACAAGCAACACCAAATAGTATTTTAACAGGAAGGCCAATCATATACCAAATTGGCATGGAATTGTTAAATATTTCATCAATTATAAAACTTATCCACAATATTTACTTCAAGATTTGAATAAATTAACTATATTTGCAACATAAAAATGCATTGGAAGCTAATGCCATAAAGTATATGGAATATATTTATTTCAACTCCCGCGACGAGCTCCTCAGGGTGCGAACAGACAAGATTGTATACTTTGAGGCCGACGGAAACTACACAAACATAGTGGCCGCAAATAAACTTTGCAGCATAGTAGGACTGAGTCTGAGCGACATGGAGAAGTCTCTTGCCAGCCAATTGGGCAAGAATGCGGCCATGTTTCTGCGGGTTGGCAAGCGTTATATAGTAAATCTGCGCTATGTATACAAGGTAAACGTACAGAAACAGACGCTTACCCTGAGCGATGTTTCTACATTCTACTACAACCTTAGCGTATCAAAGGAGGCGCTGAAAAACATGAAGCAACTGATACTTGAATCTATAAAACAGAAGAATAATGGAACTTATAATAGGCCGTGATGCCGCAACCTCACAACTCTCAGTAATTGCCGGGCAGCAGCAAGCTAAGCTAGGACAGCCCGGAAGCGTGCCCAAGACCGTAAGCAGGCAGCACTGCAGCCTTGCCATAAATGCTGACGGAACAACTACTCTCAAAAATCTGAAAGCCGAAAACACCACCTATGTCAACGGCGTTGCCGTAGAACAGAAACGCATTAAGGCCGGCGACACGGTGGAATTGGGCCCCGACCACTACCACGTGGACATGCAGGCCGTGAAAGCTTTGGCCGATAAGATAATGCCAAAGTACGTCGACATACGTCCATTCCGCAAGCTATATGCCGACTATGAGCACCAAACGCTGCAAATGGCAATAGCCGAACGGCGGTTCAACGCACTGCGTTCAGCCACCGGACTCATTACAATGGCCGCCATTATCATGTCTTTCACCGTGGGCAGAGGGCCTGTTTACCTCATACTTTATGCCGCTGCCGTTCTTATTTCGGCCATATTCACCATCAAGGCTTACCGCGATTCGTCCAACACACCAAAGAGAAAGATTGAGCTTGACAAGGCTTTCAAGGCCCAATACAGATGTCCCAACTGCGGACACCATTACTCTATGAACTTCGATGAACTGTCACAGTACGATGCTTGCCCATTCTGCAAGGCAAAATTCATAAAATAACAACCACTAACAGCATACCACCATGAATGCTATAAGACTTATATGTGTGTCAGCCCTGTTTGCCTTCGCCATCGGAACCAAGGCGCAAAGATTCATAATAGTAAGGCCAAAGACTCCGGTTCCTGTGACAGGTGAGGCCAAGCCAAATGTCAGTAAGAAACCAAATACTGCAAAGCGAAACTATCAACACAGCAAATCAGCAAAGGCCAGCAACGCCAGGCAAGAAGCCTATAACCAAGAAGAGAGCACTCCAACGGTAACATGGCCACGCAAAATGGAACTGAAATTCGAATCAGGAACCTTCAATGGCTACATGGATCAGGGACTAAACATGCTCAATGGCGTGTTTACATGGAACGATGGCAACAGATTTGAGGGAACTTTCGAGGACAACCAGCTTAAGCAGGGCAAGCTTTACATGAAAGATGGCAGCGTATTTGACGGCTCATTCATTAACGGCGACTTCAGCGAAGGGAAGCTAACAATGAAAGATGGCAGCGTTTTCGACGGCAAATTTGCAGATGGCAAGATGCTTGAAGGCAAGATAACGCTGGGCGATGGCGATACTTTCGAGGGCACTTTCGTCAACGGAGAGAAGTCGCGGGGTAAATATACTTGGGCCAATGGCTCAGGACTAAGCTTTGATGGCAACTTTCAGAACAACCAAATGTATAATGGCACGCTCCTCTATCGTGGCGGCAACGTGTTCGAAGGCACATTGCGCAACAATATTCCATACGAGGGCAAACTGACAATGCAATATGGCATTGAGGCTTTAGACGGCCAATACTTCGTTGGAACATTCGACTCCAAAGGCGAATCCTATAACGGTACGTGGTACTATAAAGGTGGAAAGAAGATGTGTACCGTAAAAAACGGCAAGAGGAAAAAATAACCCGAACTGCCAAAACCACTGCACTTCAGCGCAAAAGGATAGCCATTCGAGCTCAACTAAGTCCACACCGCAACGGACAACCAAGATCTACAACATGGCAACACCACCTAAAGCAGTACATGGTACTAAGAAAACAAAAGCAAAACTTAAAGAAAAAGTCTATGCAATATAAAGTTTCGGTTATAAAGCATGGCAAACAACACGCTCGCGTACATTATTATATTATAGCGCTGTTGCTCTTTTTCGCCGCACCTCCTACAAGCATAATGGCGCAGAAGCATATTGTAAAGCGGCCAACTGTACAACAAAAGGATAACAGACCTGACAAAAAAGACGATAAAAACAACAGGCAAAAGAGTTCGAAAAGTAAGGATCGGCAAAACGAAAGCAGCGAAAACCAGCCAACAACCCACTATTATGACCCCAATTTGAGAATAACAGAGCACTACGATGACGGCAGCAGCTTTGAAGGATATCTCAAAACAGATGGGCAAAAGCGAT
>CAZUWO010000079.1:0-14632 GCA_964623995.1 uncultured Prevotella sp.
TTTCGGGGCCGGTTGTCAGTCCGTTGCAGTACTTTAATTGTTAACTAATGATGGCAAAATTATAAAAAATAAGCATATAATTCAGGTTAATAGTATCATTTTTAAGTCCTAAGTCGGGTAATAGGACTATATTATTGCTTATTTTTATCGTTTGGACTCCTCGATGAACTCTGTAGGTGTGAGCCCTGTTACGCGCTTAAATGTGGCAAAGAAGTTACTCCTCGTATGGAACCCAACGCTTTTTCCTATTCCTTCTATGGTATAGTTGCCGTAGTTCTGACTGTCCTGCATGCGCCTGCAAGCTTCCCTAATGCGGTACTCAGACAGTAATTGTGGAAACTTTTTTTGCCAATGTTCGTTTATGACTTGTGATACTTGCTTTTGCGGAATTCCTATAAATTCTGCCAAACGGCTAAGTGACATATCCTCGCCGCATAGCAATTTAGTGTCGGCAAGGGCATTTTCTATAAGTCCTATTATTTCCGTGCGGCGCTCATCACCCATTTCGCTCCTTTTGGGTTTTATTGTTATGGTTTCCTGTATGGCTTGGTAGAGCTTATGGTTTCTTTCTTTAAGGCGCCTATTGCTGCGCATTATGGCTATAGAAAAACCTGCTATGGTGAGCGCAAAAACTATTGCCACTATGGCTATTATTATGATTAGCCTATGGCGACGTGTACTTTCCTTTACCTCCTCGTTGGCTTTGTTGAGCTGGTGTATCAGTCTTGACTGCTCAACGTTGGTTATTTTGTGACTGCCAAAAAGCATTTCGTCCTTTGCTTTCAAGTACAAATACTCATAGTGTTCAGCCTTTTGGCTATCTCCTTTGCTGCGACTGACGAGCATTAGATCAAGGCATATCTCGCATTCCAGATCCTTTATCTTTTTGTTTCGGGCGGAAGTGAGCTCGTGTAGCAGTATGTTGGTGGCTTCTTGGTACTGATGCAAGCTCATAAGGCTTGATGCTTGCTCGGTGCGTACGTTGAGAGCGTAGCGCAGTGAGTCTGGTCCAGCGGGAATATATTGCAGCATTTTGCCGGCAAGGCCGATGGCTTTCTTATAGCGTCCTGTGGTCATGGCTTTATAAACGAGTACGTTCTGACGGGTGTAGGCGAGCATTGGCGTTCCGGAAGGAATGTCTTGCTTGTCAAAGCGGGCTACTTCCTGACTTATGTCGTCATAGTCTATGAGTTTGTATATGCCAGTTGTCATGCCAATCATGTTGTTAAAGTTGATTAGCATTATATCCCAGTCCTTGACTTTAGAGGCTATTTGCACTCCGGCCTTGTAGTAATGAAGAGCCTCAGACAGATTTTCCTGACTTATGTTGGCGTGACCTGTGAGCATAAGATTGCCCAAATTGACATATACATAGGGCAACTTGTCTTCGCAACCGAACTTGTTGAGCAGCTCAATAGATTGAGAAAGGTAAGAGAAAGCACGCTCATAGTCGTAGTAATCGAACGACATCAGGTACACCATGTTATTGAGCGACATGGCTCCTAGTACTGCCTTGTCTTTGTTGGTTGGGTCTATTACATGCCTGTTATATACAATATTGTAATATATCAGTGCTGAATCCATATCCTTGCCTTGTTCCATTACTTTGGCCGCACGATTCATAAGCTCTTCTGAAGTGACATTGTCCCATTTGTCAAAGTATATGCGCTTCTCATCCTGCCATGCAGCTTTGGATGACAATGCGTTTAGAATAAGAATGAACAAGACTAATATGATGTCGACTGATTTATATTTCATGCTTTTGATTCAAGAACATTTCCAAGTACAAAGTTATAAAAATTCGCTGAAAGTTCTTGCTTTTTTGCGTGAGTTAAATGAAATATAGCTATCATGTATTTTTGCATTTGACAAAAACTGCTGTAACATTTATAGTTGGAAAAATAAGAATGCATGCATGATCTGCTATAATTACCTTGGTGCTAGTCGTTGTGCTAAGAAAAAAGGTATAACTATTTTCAGTCTCTTTCGGTTGCATACAGGTTGAGTATCAATTGGTGGACGTTTACGTTTGCTAAGCTTTCAAAATTGAATTAGGTTGTCATAGTCGGGGCATATCAGTGCTTTTCAGTATAAAAATCGCGATACAGTTGTGCTAGTTCTGTATAATGGCTGCGTGCAGTTGAGTTATCTTTGGCTGCTTATGAGCAGAATCAAACAGCGCTTATTCTGAATTTGGCTCCTACTTGCTGTTCGATTATGTTTCTTAGCTATAAGAAAAAAGGAGGCAAACGCCAAAGTTTGGTGTTGCCTCCTGCAAGAGTGATAGTCAATTAAGAAGCCGTTATTCTTTTACGACTTTCTTGTTTCCATAAATGTATATACCTTTAGGCAGCGACTGGAATTCCTGCAAGTTCAGGCCGTCGCTTATCTTTATGCCAATCTGGTTGTATACAGGCAGCTTTACTCCGTTGTTAGTAATGTTGCTGATACCAGTCGGATTGTCTTCTATTGTCAGTTCACCAGCCACATATTCAAAATAGTAATTGTTTGCTTTTCCGCCACTCACGGTGATGGGGTATGTGCCTACAGGACTGTCTTTGGTGGCTGTGGTGGTAGCAACAGGTTTCTGTGTCAGGACTGTAGTAGTCTCACCATTCTTGAAACCATCAAGATTAACTATGAAAGCTGGATTATCTTCGCCCACGTACCTCTTGTAGTTGCCCACAGATGCGGTTAGTGTGGCTGGTACGACGGCAAGGAATCCATCGGCCAAAACTACATCTTCTTCCTGTATTGAACCGCGACTGATGCTCACAGGATAGCGACCGATTGGCGAAAGAGGTGTAGCCTCACATTTAATGATTGGGTCTCCATGGACAGCATCGCCGGAAACAGCATATCCAAACTCTGGATTCTCGTCGCCATATTCCCTAACCATGTTTCTCACTTTTATACTTGTACCAAATTCTACAATGTTGTCGTATTGGTTGAGAACGTCTAATGAACCTACAAACTTGCTCCAAGCTGGATCTTTTTCGAATGCTTGCTTCATGCCTGGGCGTACATACAGTCGGCATGATGTAACTGGAACGTCGGTCAAAGCATCGGTAGCTGTGGTGGGAACAGCCCTTGCGTATGTCTTGATGGAGTTAAGATTGTAGCATGCGTACAGTGATTTCTGGCCCAAATTGGTTAGTGACTCCGGCAGTATGAGGTCGGTAATGTTGGCACATCCGGCCAGTGCGTAATCATCTATGGTCTTAACTGATGTGGGCACGGAAATGGTATCTTGAGCCAAAGGCAGCACGGCCATTAAACGGGATGTGTCAGTTGAGCATATCATATTGTCGAAAACAATAAAGTCTTTGCCTTCGCCACCAGTGAGATTAGTGTTTCTCAAACCTATGCAGAGGGCAAAAGGATTCTGCCCAATGTGCTTAAGTGTAGTAGGAAGCTTTACGTTGGTCAGCATTTCGCATCCGTAGAAGGCTAGACTTGGCAAGCAATCGTCAGTTGTTGTCAGTGGTTGATTGCCAAGATAGAAGTAAGCATCGCCTCCGGCAACAAAGCGTGCATCACTCAAATCAAGCTTTGCGAGTGTTCCACCTGTATTGCTTCCATTTGTATCACGTCCGGCCATGTTTCTGATTACAGCTAAATCGGTTCCGTTTATTGGACCGCTGACTTTCAAACTTGTGGTTTTCAGTTTTGTACTGTCAGCTATTTGCTGTCCCAGTGTGCCAGCCTCTGCAAGAGTGATGTCTTCGTTGTGCTCACCTTGTGCACGCCCTTGGACTCCTATTACCATGTCTTGCGATGAACTGAAGTGATAACGTCGTGGATTCAAAATGGAGATATCGTAGTAACCATTGGCAGCTCCTTTCCACCCCCAGTTCACATGTACGAGTCCGCTGTTGTCATAACCGTCTATTATAAAGCTGTGTCCGCCATACATATCGTCAACTCCACCATATAGAATTGGTCTTCCGGCGTTTAGTTCCTTGTAGACTAGGTTCATCCAATCATCGTCATCATAGTTTGAACGCTGTAGGTATGACATGGTTTCAGGGTAACCGAAATAACTGCGCAGTGCAGTGGTGATGTCTCGGCTGTAAGCTCCGCTACCACTGGTTGAGTACTGCATGTTGACGGCTACACCACAACTGAGCATCAGTTCGGCCACAGCACGTCCTTGTTCCTCAGTGTAGCCGTTGCCGTAGTACTTGAGCATGTCGTCCCAGTCGTATTCTGTGGCCGAGAAGTTAACGGTGATACGAGTTCCTGACGTGTTTTTGAACGGATAATAGATAGTTCTGACGCCATGACCTGAAACTGGATAGCGGTGATAGTACATGACTTGTGCCATGGTTGTTGCAACACAGCCCGTCACACAACGTTCTGGCTCGCCGTAAGCAGATGCACCTATGGGGCATTGATCATTGAAAGGAGTGTCTTGTCCCCACAATGTCTTAATCAGTGAGTCTACGTGGTTGGCATAAATGGTTGTGTCTGGGGCTATGGCTGCCAGTGATCGGCCGCTTTTCAGTATTTGTTCTGCTGCTTCATCTACTGCTTTAAGCCACCACTGCAAACCTTCTGGTTTGTTGGTTGCGCTGAAACGATGGGACGAATAGCCAAGAACTTCTGGTAGAAGGTCGTCGTTTGATATAACAGCAAAAGCTCCGTCGTTGGCTCCCATTACGGTATAGGCTTTTGTCTGGGCAAGTTTTGTTATGGGTTGCAAAGACATTGAGCCTTTGATTTTTGCTGTCTTATGGCCATACTCAGCCAATACGGCCGTGGCTATCTGGCTTATCTCCTGCTTGCTGCGAGGCTTTCCCCATACAACAAGTGAGGGTATTAGCAGAAGAAAGAGTAGGATGGTCTTGTTCTTATAGTTTATTGTTGTCATATGTTTATTGTCTTGTAGTCATTCTGTTTGGTTATCTTACTACTACATTACGTGATTCTCCAAGATTTGTTGATACGATGTACTGGCCTGAAGAAAGTTCCACTTGCATGTGGTCTTTGCCATTAAGTGAAGTCACCAAGGCACCACCGCTTGTGAATATTCTGACAGTGCGACCTGCTGCACCTTCTATGAGAACAGCTCCTTTGGTTCCTGCAGCATTGAAACCATTGCTAGTGCTTATGGCTTTCAATCCTGTTGAAACAACGGATGCTATGTTTGATGGTGCAGACTCACCATTGTTATAAACAACGGTAATGGTATAATCGGCTGCATCATCGCCTGTGATAGAGAATGATGTTGCATCGGCACTGGCATGGCCTACGAATTGGCCGTTACGATATATGTTATAGCCAAGTACTTCCAGTTCGCCAAGTTCGTAGCTTATGTCGTCGAGACCCATGATGAACTTATTTTCGGAGGTGCAACGTATTGCAAAATAACGTGCCGTTTCTGGTAGTCTAACTCTCACTCCATTCCAATTTGCAGGAGCCTGACGCTCTGACCCAGTGCGTTTGAAAGCCGAAGGCTCGTCAGTTGTAGTAGAGTAGAGTACTTCATATGTCTCTAATCCCTCGCTAGGAAGCATTGTCTTCACGCGGAAAGAGATGGTTTGAGCATGTCCATCCAGCCTTGGCGATATGAGCCAATCATCGTTATGTCCAGCTTTTGCATAACGGGGAGTGGCACAGAAAGCTGCCAAATACTTGTTGCCTTCGTAAGGAGTGAACTCGCGGGCAGTGTTAAGGTCAATGCTTGGTGTTGTTGCTGTCGGGTTGAACACTATCCATGCGAAGTGGTCTTGACTGTGTGGGAAATCAATAGCTTGGAAACCAGTTATTATTGCGCTATCACCATCATAAACTTTCCAGTCGCCTATGTTGTCTATTATGAAGTCATCGTAATTCTCAAAGCTTTCTTCCACTTTCTCCCTTCCCTGTTGTGGCTTGCTCCAAGAGAGGTTTGTGGCTCCTCCTGAAGTGGAAGCGGCAAGGTCAGTTACTCGTGGTGAGAGTGGATTTTTGAGCTTTACAATCGCAGTGGCAGTGGTATTATTGTCCAAATTTAAGTCATACAAATAGTCTATTTCGGCACTTAGGTTCATGGCATCCTCGCCATAGACTGGTGCTATCACGTTAAACTTGACTTTCTGCTCGCCATCTATTGCAATAGGAACGCCTTGCAATGTGTCGATAGGTGTGGAACCATTGCGTAGTATTACGTTATAGCGTGACGAAGTGCGTGTCCCGAGGTTGTGTATCTTGACAGTAACAGGGAATTCACGACCACGAATGGCTGTTGGTGCTGCGTCAATAGAAGCCGAGAGGTCGTATTCGAGTTGGTCAACTATGTTGATATTGTCGAGCCCAGTTGATGCTACACTGCCTGTATTGTTGGACATGATGAACTTAAGATTGACGAATTTAGCGCCTTTTACCTTGTCCATGCTCACCCTATGCTGATACCATCCGGAGCGATTATATTTCAATGAAGAGAAATCAAGAGTGTCAAGAGGTACGTCTTCGGTGCCATTGACGGTTGCAATTGCCATAATCGAGAACTTGTCGCTCTTGGAGAACTGATAATAATATGTGAGAGTGGGATTGAAAGCTCCCTTTAATCCAATCTTACCAGAGCAGAGTGTAAGACGGTCACCGTCAGCGAGACTTAGTACAGAGAAGTATCCACGGTCTGTATCTGCACCATTTGAAGCCGTGAGATAACCACCTATGCCACCATAACGGCTCTGCCACCAGAGATGACTGTATGCTCCGTTGCTGAAAGACTCCTTGAATGGAATAGTGTAGTCATCACCAAGGACAACCGGATTTGATGTCCTGATGCGGCTTGAACCTACATCACCTACTGTGGTTACACCATAATAGTAGAGTTTTTGCTCACCTGTGGTTGACTTTCCGGTTATATCATATTCTGTGTTAGTTGTTTCTGTGAGAGCTTCTCCAAATGCAGTGCCGTTCTCGTCGATGTTGAATACCTTGAATTTGAGATGGTTTCCTTCTACAAATCCACCATTTGCACCAACGTCGCCAGGTGATTTCCATTTCAGATGGAGGTGATCAGTCTCGTCTGTTAGTGTAATATCTGTGGGATCACCTGGTACGTCTTGTCCAATGAATATCCTTCTTGATGCTGGCATACCTTCACCATGGTCGTTGAATACACGTATAGTATAGTTGTGATAGCCATTTGTTGGGTCATTGTCTTTTAGGGTCAGTGGTGTGCCCAAGGCCGGATTTCTAACTGAATCTACAGCTATACCATCACGTTCGAGGCGGATTAGGCTTATGGCAGTTAGGTTATTGCCACTTATATCGACTTTTGGCGAAATCATTGTGGCGGTTGCATTTAGTGCTCCACGGTATCCTCCTTTTACTTGCAATTGCTGTACTGAGTCGGGAGTAGCGAAAGCTAATCCGGCACCTACTTTAATACTGTCAATATACAATCCGTATTTGTCACGGTCGCTAATATAGTGGAATGCGAAACGGTAATCTCCGTCTTCGGTTGTGCTTACATATTTTTCGAAAGTGGTAAAGTATCCGCTTGTTACATCTGTTCTTGGCATTAAGGTCTCGTACTTTGACGGGTCAGTACCTTTGCCATATTTTACTTCAAGACGCTCATTCCCGAAGATCATCCTATAGCGATACATGAAAGAGAAAGGATAGAGGTAACCACTCTTCATGTGGATTGGAGGCGTTATGAGCCAATCATCACCTTCATTCCATCGGTTTGCTTGGGCATAAGCATAGGTTTCATGGAAGAAATTGTCGTAGCGTTGCCAAGTGGAACCGTCATTGTTAGCATCGATAACAGTGAAAAGATTCCATGTATCTGGCGTATCAAACTCTTCGAAGTATGGGGGAACGAATGCTGTTCCTGCAGTAAAACCATTTGAAACCGTAGCTCGACCTTCTTGTCCCTTATAGAATGGAATAATACGGTATGTATAATAGGCGAACGGCTTTTCTTCCAAGACTTCCGTAAAGGTAGTGTCACTGACACTTTTGCCTACTTTGACGGAGTCGGGCATGCGCCATACATCATAGGTAATGAGTGAGGGGTCAATGTATCCATTGTTAATACCGGCTTTGGGTTGTGACCAATGCAGGGAAACTTGACGGTTTGTTTCGTTATAGGTAGCGGTAACAGTCTTTGGAGCTACAGGAGCATCAGGGCCAAGCCATAATACTTTTGATGCTTCAGGACTAGAACCGGCAGTGTTTTCTGCCGTAACAGCAATCTTGGTATTGCCACCTTTACTTACTGTTACTTCACGGCTGACGCTTTCTCCTGGCAAAGCTGTGCCTGTAGCTAAGGTTTCTCCGTTGGCTAGAATTGTGTATTTTAGGCTTTCGGTAAGTGAGAGTGGGTCGCCTCCAAACTGCTTCTGTGGCATGGTGAAGCTTACTGTACCAGTCAACTGGTCTGTTTCGAATGCCGTAGTGAGGTTACTTGGTTCTGCTGGAGCATCATGCTTAGCATCGGGATAGCGCACTTGGATTGCAATAAGCTCCTCATCGTTGGGGAAATCGGCTATTCTTGTAGCATGACCACTTTCTGTGCTAACCTCATAGAGGCCAGATTTTAGATTAGAAGTGGTTGGGAATGTGGCGGCCCAATACATTTTTCCAGTCCGTTTGTCGAACGTCGCACTTTGTTGGTATTGTGGCTTCAATCCGGTTGGGCCAACAAGAGTTTGCTCACCAGTCTCTTTATCGAATCGATAAAGGTTTCCATCACCTGCGATACCATAGACTTCGCCTTGTCCGTTGACAGCAATAGTCCAAAATACTTTGTCAAGATTGGCTATTACAGTCTTTGTTTGGGTGGCATAGTCTATGGTAGCGAATTCCATGTGGTCGTTTTCGCCATTGCTATTGTAGCCAAAGAAGCATCCATACACTTTTCCTGATACCGGATCCACGTCCAAATCGGTGGCCATAAGGCCCAAATCCTCTACGTAGTTATAGTATTCGGTCTCCCAAGTGTTGGTATTCACCCTGTAATAGTACGTTACGTCATAGTCATTTACGTAAGTATCGTTGATAAAGTGGAACTTTCCGTCCTTGAAAACACCGCCACCGTTTGCATTCCATTCGGAACTGACGCTTAGTGTGTCGATAACGGTGGCATTTGTAAGGTCAAATGTATAAATGCCATACTTGTATGACGCTGAGTTTGGTAAGCTGTTCCACGAGCTACTGTAGATAACGTTTGCCCATAGCACAGGGTCATCTGAATTTCTCGTAGATTTCGTTGTCACTATTGGCTGTTTGTAGTTAGCGTATGGCGAAATTACGTTGGCGCCAGGCTGGTTTGGTGTCTTCCATCGTTGGAATGGCATTCTTAACTGGTACTTTTGAAGACTGTGTTTTTGTTCTTCTACAGTCTGGTTGCTTTGTTTTGCGTAAGCAGCCCTACCTGTATTGGAAATAGAAGGTACAGTCCATTGCGACTGTGCCTGCACAGTGCAAATGGCAGCCAGCCAAAAGCCGGCTGCCATGATTAATGGCTTCTTCATTTATTGAATTGAAAACTGATTATCTAATTATTACTTTCTTGCGACCAATAATGTATATTCCTGGCTTCAACTCTTTGGTGTTGTAGCCTGCAAATATACCTTCTATGGTGTAGATGCGTCCATTGTCTTTTGCTTTATTTTCTATTTGACCGATGCCAAGTGTAGGATCCTTAGTGAGGGATGCTGATAATGCCTCGGCAGAGTTAGGAACGTAGTCTGCAATTGAGTCAGAAAGATAAGTTTCAGCACTGAAAACAACATTGTAAGTCAGTGAACTCTTGATGATGGGCACGCTATAGTGGCCTTTAGAATCGGTGGTTGCTTCGTAAAGAACATCACCACTTGCGAACTTAACAGATGCTCCTGCTATTGGGCTGTTGTCTTTCTTGTCGGTCACAAAACCTTGAATTGTGTCAGGTTGTACTGCAACGCCAACGTAAAGGATAGGAACCTTGCTCTTGCTTATGGAACCCTTTTCGTTGTGTCGCAGTATTGCATTGTTTGAACCGGCCCATCCGCTGTTCTCACACTCAAAGTATGCATGGTTGAAGAAGCTCTGTTCTTTGGCGGTTCTGCCTTCAACAACCACTAAAAGTCCTTTACCACCGTAAGTAAAAGGCTTGTTGAGGTTGAGAGAGAGCAATGTTTCGTGGGCGTCAGTTGTGCCGGCCTTAGCCAGAGTGGTGCTATCGTCTACGACAAGAGTCATAGAATCGGTGTTGATGTCGGTTGCATTCATGTCGGTCATGTCGGTATTGGCAAGCCAAACCTTGATGCGATAGTCCATTTCGTTGGCTGTGTTGTAGCCCTTATAGCTTATGTGGTCTATCAAATCACCTTTATTGATGCCTTCAAGCTTGGCTTGAGGATACAGAACCTGGCTGATGCTGTAGTTGTAAGTAACGGATACAGGGGTGTCGTATGTGGTATTGCCCTTGTTTTCGCCCACCATTACAGTGCGTGAAGCCGATTCATTGGCTACGTTAACGGCAGTAGTGTCAGAAACTGTAACGTATTTGTCGTTGCCCACTGTAGCTACAAGCTGCATAATGCCTGTCTTGTGAGGAGTGAAAGTGAAGCTGACTGTGGCTTCGCCATAAGCTTTTAGTGCGAAGGTGCTATCGGCTGTTATCTTTGTAGAGCCATCATAAAGGGTTAAAGACAGGTCGCCGGCATTGTATTCCTTTGATGTAAGGTTATTCAGAGTTGCCTCATAGCTTACAGGAGAGTTTACTTCTGCGTTTGAAACCTTCACATTATTAATATATATGTCTTCGTCAACAGCTGCTTCTTTGAATCCGTTGATGTTGTCAAGGTAGGCCCCGCCGGCCTCGAAAGCTATGTAATAGTTGCCTGCAGCAAGTCCTTTTATTGCGAAGTTCTTGAACTTGTAGGCTGGGCTAAGCGTTGAATAGCCTACGTTGGTATTGCCAAAGTCGACGTCTCCACTTTTACCTATGGTCAGAAGCTTTGTCCACTGATGACGGTCGGTAGAGGAATATACTGTAAGTGTGCAGCCATCGGCTTCCGATTTCGAAGCATCGAATGTGAGGGAGTCACCTTTTGCCACGGTAAGGAGTGGGGTAATGAGCTTGCTGCTTACGGTCTTGGTGGTCTGAGCCATGCATTGCTTGTTGTTGTTATCGTTCAACCGGTTGGGGAAACTGCTTGTTTCCCACTTGCCTGTGATGATATTCTTTGGCACAGAGCTTTCAAAGTCGACATAATAGGTCTCAGGTGCTATTATGTTACCGGTGAGATTGATGGTCATATTAAGGCTGTCACCCTTGAGAACGACTTGTCCTGCATGCTGACCAACCTTGATGGAGTCCATGGTAACAGTCAGTCGGGCCTCGCCATGCTTTGCTATTATAGTGTCGTTGAATGATAATTGGAAATCGTCACTAACGGTTGCTGCCACATGCATTGGTGCTGCGCCGCTGTTACGGATAAGGATTGCACGCTCAACAGGGTGCTTTGATGTGCCAAAGCTTATGGTATCGTTGTCCTTTATGGTTATGAAACTGCTGTTGAGTATAGATGGTATGGGCTCGTAAGGCACCGGATGGAATGTCGCACCGGTCATCTGAGTGTTGGTTATGTTCTCTCGCACGGCGTAAGAGCCTACATAATCGTTGTCCTTATAGTTGAAAGTCTTTACCACTTGCATGTGCAGGGTGTCGCCGGGTTGCATGTTTCGCTCTATCGGGAAAGTGTCAATAGAGTCGCCATTATTTGCGCTGATGTCTTTTAGCAATGTAAGGCTGTAGTTCTTGTCGCCGGTTTCGAGGGCCAAGTCGCCACTATTGCGCAGCACAACGTTGTAGCCTATGGTGTAATTGTTGTCAGAATCGCAGTCGATATCACTGCTATAACCTCCCGAAATCTTGGAAAGGCTGACTATTGTAAGTCCTTTCTTCTTTGTTACGGTAGAGCCTTCGGCCTCGTAGTTGTCTACTACGGCCTTGTTAATCCTTATTCCTACATAACCATTTGTAGCAGGGATGGTTACAGTGGTAAAGGTCGACGTGTTGAGACCGCTGGTATTGGCTGTCAGTTTTGAGCCTTTTATGTAGGTGTCGCCACGTTTTATTACGCTGTAGAACTCTATTGAGCCTTTGGCGTCGTCGAGTTTCACTTGTATTGTGGCTTTTCCGTTGAGCATAGGGGGTACGAGCAGGTCGCAGGCGTCATAGTTTTCGGTTCCAAGTTGGGTTACTATGTACTGGTCGCAATACAGTCCGCCGGTGTTGTCTACGCCGCCATTGGCCCGCCATTCGTAATGAACGTACTCATAATAGCTTTCATCTTCGAAGCCCATTCCATCGTAAGGGTCTACTATACGGCCCCATCCGGATGGCTTGAAGTCTGGATTTTCGGTGCTGTAGTCGTTGGGCTTGCCTGAAGTTTGCATGGAGTTGTTGAAGTCCTCCTTGTAGGTTTCTTGACCTTGCGCTGCTATTCCGCCCACAAATAGGCATAAGAATAGCGCGCAATAATAATGTAAAGTTTTTCTCATTGTGCTTTAGATTTTTTAAATATATATCATTCTTTACTATGCAAAGTTACGATATTTAAGATTACTATACAATGTTTGATCTATAAAAATACATGGTTTTGCGCAAAATACCTATGAATAGTGAGAATTTAATAACCGTTTATAATAATATTATAATGTAGGGGACTTGAAGTTGGAATAAATGTTTGGGGATGCAATAGCGGTGTGTCCATGGCATTCTTGGTATAAAATATTGGATCAACGTATGCTGAAACTCCTCTTTCTTGTAAAACTATACGAGATGTCGGGAAAAATAGTTATCTTTGCAATGCGTCAGAACTATTATGATGCGGAAAGAAGATTCGGTGGCTTATCAGAGCAGATACCGGAAAACACTAAAGTAAGTAATAATGCCCAATTCAACTATATCTCCCTTTGCCCGCCCTTACTACATTATGGCCAAGCCTGTAGGAGCAAGCTGCAATATGGCATGCAAGTATTGCTACTATCTTGAAAAAGCCAAGCTGTACAAGAACGATCCACGGCACATAATGTCGGATCGGCTGCTCGAAAGATTCATAAAGGAGTACATAGAGTCGCAAACCATGCCGCAGGTTTTGTTTACCTGGCATGGCGGTGAGACCCTTATGCGCCCGCTGTCGTTCTATGAGAAGGTGATGAAGCTGGAGAAAATGTATGCCGGTGGACGACATATAGACAACGCGATACAGACCAATGGCACGCTGATAAATGACCAATGGGCTGAGTTTTTTGCTGAAAACAACTGGCTTGTGGGCGTATCTGTAGATGGACCGCAGGAGTTCCACGATGAATATCGCCGTACCCGCACAGGCGGGCCGTCGTTTCTGAAGGTGATGAACGGTATAAACATTCTCAATAAGCACCACGTTGACTGGAATGCCCTTGCGGTAGTGAACGACTATAACGGCGATTACCCGTTGGAGTTTTACAATTTCTTCAAGTCGATAGGATGTCGCTACATTCAGTTCACGCCCATAGTGGAGCGGCTTGAGCAGCATTCCGACGGCCGATATCTGGCATCTGTAGAAGAGGGGAGTGGCAAAGATGTGGCCGATTTCTCTGTAGGTCCGGAGCAATGGGGCGACTTTCTTTGTGCCATTTTTGACGAATGGGTTAAGAATGACGTGGGAGAGTACTACGTTCAACTGTTCGATGCCACGCTGGCCAACTGGGTTGGGGTGGAGTCTGGGGTATGCTCGATGGCTAAAATATGTGGTCAGGCGGGCGTGATGGAGTACAACGGCGACGTGTATAGTTGCGACCACTTTGTATTTCCGCAATACAGGCTGGGCAACATTAATGAAAAGAGCCTCTATGAGATGATGTTCAGTGAGCGGCAGAGAGCTTTCGGGGCCAACAAACGTAATGCTCTTCCCGGTCAATGCCGCAGGTGTGAGTTCCTGTTTGCTTGCAATGGCGAGTGCCCAAAGAACAGATTCATGCGTACTGAAGCGGGAGAAGCTGGTCTAAACTATCTCTGCAGCGGATATAAGAAATTCTTCCGTCACGTGAAACCATATATGGACTTCATGGCTAATGAGTATCTCAACGACCGTGCTCCTGCTAATGTTATGGAGGCCATAAGGTCTGGACAGATAAAGAAATAACCATTAAAACTTGGTCGTTTTACAGTATTTTGCTTACTGCAGTGCCGTAATATCGTTACGAAAGCCTCGTAATCTCGTTACGGGACTTCTGTAATCGGATTACGGGACTTTCGTAATGAGGTTACGAGGCTTTCGTAATCGGATTACAAAGGCTTCGTAACATGTTTACTTGATTTTGTGTCGTTGTTAGTCGTGTGAGAGGGGTAATCTGCAACCATACTTAATGACTTGACATATAAGCTCTTTGCCAAGCCTGAACGGCTGTTATTGCGTCTTGATACAAATGCTTTTAGGGTAAATACCATTTATATTGCCGGTGCGAAACCGTTTTTATGGCATCTCTTTATTGGCCGTTTAGCAAATTATAAAAAATAATTTTGGCAAAAGAAGAAACTTCTTTAGAGCATACATATAAAAATCCCCGCAATCCCGAAGGATTACAGGGAAACACCCCAAGTGGGCGTTGACGGATTCGAACCGCCGACCCTCTGCTTGTAAGGCAGATGCTC
>CAZUWO010000080.1:0-1728 GCA_964623995.1 uncultured Prevotella sp.
TTTTCATTTGATTAAAATTATGAGCAGCACCGTGGTCGGCCGTAAGAAACAAAAGATAATTGCCACGACCTACTTGAGCATCGAGCTTGTTGAGAAAAGAGCTTAATTCCTTATCAAGAGTCATGTAAACTTCCTTGTTTTCCTTTCCTCGAGTGCTGTATTTATGACCAATGGCATCTGTTGACGACACACTAACGCAAAGCATATCTGTGGCCGAGTTGTTTCCAAGATTCTCGTTTTTAAGTGCGGCCTCGGCCATACGGAATGTTATAGAAACTCCAAGATTGCTCGTTTTTACATCAGTACGTGGAGCCACGCCCCATGTCTTGTTAATGTTATCAACCCATGAAGGGAGTTTATCCATGTAGAATGTGCTGCTTACAAATTTGTCGGCACTTGTATCCCACCAATATGCAGCAGTAGCACTATGACCGGCTGGAAGTATAGCGGCACGATCCTTTAATGCCACACCCACTACCTTTGACTTGTAGTCGGTAGCTATCCGCAATTGATCTCCAATAGTAGTTGCCCACATGTTGTGCGGGCTCATCTTTCCTTCCTTTGAGTCAGAGCCCACACTTTGTACTGTTTGATCAGAACAACAGTAGACTGACTTGTCATCTATGGCAAAGTAATTTCCTGCAATACCAGTTAACGAAGGTATACTACCTGTATATACAGATGAATGGCCAATAGCCGTTACCGATGGCATATATGGAATTTGGCAATTCTGATAGCTGAATCCTTCTTTCAGCAACCGTTTCAGTCCTCCTTCACCATAGTCATTGTAATAATAGTAAAGATAGTCCCATCGCATTTGGTCAATAACTATTCCTACTACAAGTTTTGGCCTTTCTACCTGTGCCTTTACCATTGGCAAAAAAAGGAAGGCTAATGCAAGGGATACAATAATTTTCTTCATGATTAAGCTAAATTGATATTTGTGTGTGCAAATATATAAAAAATAATGGAATAGCAAATATTATTATCTCAAAAAATATTGTTACTTCGCGAATAGGAAATGGTAAAGCAAAAAGAAAGGAGCCAACGTTTATCCGTAAAGGATAGCGTTGACTCCACAAAAGTTATTATTTAACCTTTAAAAGGCATATATTTTATTCTTCTGTTTCAGGTACAATTAGCTTGTAGCCTTTGCCATGAATATTAATAATCTCTATCTGATCGTCGTCTTTGAGATGTTTACGCAATTTGGTGATATATACATCCATAGAGCGAGCATTGAAATAATTATCGTCTATCCAAATTGTCTTCAAGGCATAATCGCGTTGCAAAATTTCGTTAGCATGACTGCAAAGCAGAGCCAGTAGTTCATTCTCCTTTGTAGTAAGCTTAGTTTGTTTATCACCAATAGTGAGGAGTTGCTTCTGTGTGTCGAAGGTGAAGCGGCCGATGTGATATAGGGTGCTCTCCTTGTTCTTTTTGCCATTGACACGGCGGAGGATTGCTTCGATACGCAAAACAAGTTCCTCCATAGAGAATGGTTTGGTGATATAGTCGTCGGCACCTATCTTGAAACCTTCAAGTATGTCTTCCTTGAGCTGCTTTGCGGTAAGGAAGATAATAGGAATCTCTGAATTGGCCTGGCGTATTTCCTGTGCAAGGGTGAAACCATCTTTCTTTGGCATCATAACGTCAAGCACACAGATATCGAATTTGTCGTGGAGGAAAGCTTTATAACCAGCCTCACCGTCAGGGCAAAGTTCTGTC
>CAZUWO010000080.1:1752-14413 GCA_964623995.1 uncultured Prevotella sp.
TAGCCTTTAGCCTGTAGATATTCGCGAAGCAACATTCCCAACTTCTCATCATCTTCGCACAGTAAGATTTTCACGTTTTCTTCCATAATCGTATATTTTTTAGAGTTATTATTAAAGTTAATGTGTTACTATCAATCATCTTCAACTATTGGGAGCTTGATAGTAAATGTAGTGCCCTTTCCGTATTCACTGTCTACGGTTATCTCTCCACCGTGAAGGTCGACTATTTTCTTCACGTAAGCCAAACCGAGTCCGAAGCCTTTTACGTCGTGAACATTACCTGTATGCACCCGATAGAATTTCTCGAATATTCGTTTCAAGTTTTCTTTCTTTATCCCAAGTCCAGTGTCGCGAATGGAGAGATAGAGGTGCTTGTCATCGTTCCATGTCTTCATGTATATGTTAAGAGGCTCTTCTGGCTTGCGATATTTCACCGCGTTGTCCATAAGGTTGAATATCACATTCTGGAAGTTGACCTCATCTACATATATTGTAGACTCTATGGCTTCAATATCAGTATAGACCTTTCCACCAGTGTGTTCCACCCTAAGAGAGAATGAGTTGGCAATATTTTCCACCATCTCGTTTAGGTCGAGTTTACGCTTTTTGAATACGGCCTTCTTGCGATCGAACATGCTCATCTGCAACACTTTCTCTACGAGGAATCTCAACCGTTTCGATTCATCATTGATTATCTTTGTCAAGTGCTCCACCATCTTCTCACTCTTGGTAACGCTCTTGTCGTTCATCATTTGTGCTGCCAGTGAGATACTGGCTATAGGAGTCTTGAGTTCATGAGTCATATTGTTTATGAAATCGTTCTTTATCTCAGACAGTCTCTTTTGACGGAAAATGATGACGATAGTGAAGATAAAGGTAACTAACAGAACTATAGTGAATATGATGCTAGGTATCATGAAACGCACGCTGGAAAAGATATAGCTGTTCATATCAGGGAAATGAATCTTCACTATTCCCATTTTTGAAGCAGGGTCATTGCGGAATAACACCTGTGAATAGCTGTTTTCTTCACCTTCATCGCTATAATCTGGGCAGCGATAGACCTCACGCCCGTCTTGAGTGCTCACGGTGAAGTGATATGGAATATCTATTCCGTTATTCATTAGCTCTGCTTTTAAGTCTTGGTCGAGCAATTTGAAGTTAATACGCTCTTTCAGAGGCTTTTCAGATGCAGAGTATAATATATTGTAAACCACATCTTCAAGCAAGGCTTTCTGATAGACATAGCGATTTTTAACAATCTCCTGCAGCGACTTTTTCGTAGCCGAAATAGTGTTTCGGTCATTGGTAAGAATCATCGCTTTTGGTGTCTGTGAGGGATTGTTGGCAATGGTCTTCAGCTCAAATGTTGAGTAAGCGCCTGTCTTTCTCGGCTGATGCACTCCACTTTGATGCTTGCTTTCTTCTGCTAAGGCAGAATCCCTGCTAAACACTTTGCGCTCTTTCTCGTTGATGTCTTTCTCCAAATAGCGCAGGGTCTCATTGAGCTCAAGGTTTCTGCTTGCTTGATAAAGAGCCCTATTCACGCTCTCGTCGAACTGCTCTTTCTTCATCTCAGCCATTTCTTCAATGTAGTTGAGCTGCAAGAAAAGCAAAACCAAAAACGAGAAGCCCATTATTATGGCTATGGTCCAAATAGTTTTCTTTTTCATATTGCAAAATTACCTCATTTCTTAAATCGTTAACACAATAAAGTTAATTATTTCCGTGATATTATGTTAAATTAACTAATTCTTGTTATTATAATTAATTATATGTAATTATACTGCAACCACAAATATACAAAATAACTTCAAAAAAGAAAAATGACGAAAAAAGCCTCAAAAAACTTGCCCATGAACTTGGATTTGCCTATATTTGCAGTGTTAAACTAAGAGCATAAATATCCGAATATGACCTATGTAAACCTACCAACAGATGAGGTTAGGCCTCTAAGCTTCTATCTTGCTGAAGAGGAATACTTGGCTCGAACTTCTCCAAAGAGCGACTTGTTCTTCATGTGGCAAGTAAATCCAAGTGTCATTTTTGGTCGCAACCAAGATGTTGAGACAGAGGTTAATACCGACTATTGCCGAAACCACAACATAGGAATGTTTCGCCGTAAGAGCGGTGGTGGCTGTGTATATGCCGACATGAGCAATGTTATGTTGTCATACATTACTCCTTCCGATGAGGTGGTAAGCACTTTCGAGCGCTATCTTGAGATGGTAGTCAATGTTTTGGGGCGTATGGGCATCAAGGCCACATGGACTCAGAACAACGATATAATGATTGGAAATCGCAAGGTAAGTGGCAATGCCTTTTATCATATACCCGGTTACAGCATTGTTCATGGCACTTTACTCTACGATACCAACATGCAAAACATGGTTGCTTCTATCACTCCACCGATAGAAAAGCTCATAAAGCATGGTGTTGAGAGTGTAAGGCAGCGCATAGCTCTACTCAAGGACTACACCACAATGACCCTTGATGACGTGAAACGATTTATAAAGGAAGAGCTAAACGAAGACCAACGGACGCTGACTTCTACTGACGTGGAACAGATTAAGCTGTTAGAGCAGAAATACGACGATCCTAATTGGATTTTCAGAAAAATAGATCATTAATCAAATATAGTGAGAAATTAAAACCTAAATACATACAATGGAACTGAAAAAAACATGTCTACACGACAAGCATGTGGCAATGGGCGCACTGATGCAGCCTTTCGGCGGTTTTGACATGCCGATACAGTACACATCTATTATAGAGGAGCACAATGCCGTAAGGCATCATTGTGGAGTCTTTGACGTTTCACACATGGGTGAAGTCATCGTTTCCGGACCTCAAGCAGTGGAATTTGTCAATCACATCTTTACTAATGACGTTACCGACATGCCTGTGGGCAAGGTTATTTACGGCATGATGTGCTATCCCGATGGTGGAACTGTCGATGACCTTTGCATTTGCAAGACGGCTCCAAACAGGTTCTTCATGACCATCAATGCGGCCAATATTCAGAAGGATTACGACTGGATAAGCCAACATGCAGAGGACTATGACATTGTTGTTTGCTATAAAAGCGACTACTGGAGTCAATTGGCCGTGCAGGGACCGGAGGCTGAAAAGTACGTTACAGAGGCACTGAATATAGAATGTTCTGACTTGAAATTCTATGAGTGCAAGACCATAGAATGGTTCGATGACGCCATTCTTATCTCTCGTACGGGCTACACTGGTGAAGACGGATTTGAGATTTACGCCAAACCCGAATACATTTGCAACTGCTGGGATAAGCTTATCGAAGCCGGAGTAACACCATGCGGACTTGGTTGTCGTGACACTTTGAGATTTGAAGTGGGTCTTCCGCTCTACGGCGATGAACTTACTGACAAGATAAGCCCCATAATGGCGGGCCTTGGAATGTTTGTCAAGCTCGACAAAAAAGAATTCATAGCCAAAGAAGCCCTTGCCAAACAAAAGGCAGAAGGCGTGCCCCAGAAGTTGCGCGGAATACAGCTTGACGGCCACGCAGTACCGCGCCATGGCTATGAAGTACTTGCCAATGGCAAACCTGTTGGTACGGTTACCACTGGTTACAGACTCATTTCTGTCGACAAAAGCTGTGCTATAGCACTTGTAGACAGTAGCCTTTCTCTTGGCGACAGAGTGGAAGTGCAGATAAGAAAGAAACTTTTCCCCGGTACTATTGTTAAAAAGAAATTCTACGAAAAACACTATAAAAAATAAATAAGACTTATTATGGCTGAAGTTAAAGAAGGGCTCTACTACACAGAGAGCCATGAGTATGTAAGAGTTGAAGGTGATTATGGCTATATTGGCATTACAGACTATGCCCAACATGCACTGGGCAATGTGGTATATGTGGACATGCCAGATGTAGATGACGAACTTACGGCAGGCGAAGAGTTTGGTGCCATTGAGAGCGTTAAAGCCGCTTCCGACCTCAATAGCCCCGTAAGCGGTAAGGTGGTTGAGGTAAACGAGAAGCTTGAAGACGAGCCTGAGCTTGTTAATAAGGATGCTTTCGGCAACTGGATTGTTAAGGTTGAGCTGAGCGACAAGACAGAACTCGACAACCTACTCGATGCTAACGCCTACAAGGCTTTCTGCGAAAAGCAGCAGTAACAATCATAAAAGAGCGGATTGACATGAAGTTTGAATGTCAGTTCGCTCTTTCATTTTTTCCCCAATACATAATTATTGACACAATATGAGTTTCAAATATTTTCCTCATACCAGCGGCGACATAAGCTCAATGTTGGAAAAGACAGGGGTGAAAAGCCTTGATAATCTCTACGACGAGATTCCTCAGGAGTTGCTTTTCAATCGTGACTACGATCTGCCGGAGGCAAAAAACGAGATAGAACTGCGTAAGTTCTTCAGCCGTCTTGTTGAGAGTAACACTCAACTTACGTGCTTTGCCGGTGGCGGAGTTTATGATCATTACACCCCGGCCGTTGTTCCGCGGCTTGCAATGCGGTCAGAATTCCTCACAAGTTACACCCCTTATCAAGCTGAAATATCACAGGGCACCCTCCACTACATCTTTGAATTTCAAAGCATGATGGCCGAACTAACCGGAATGGAGGTTTCAAACGCATCCATGTATGACGGTACCACGGCTACCGCAGAAGCAATGATGATGGCTTATAACAATTCAAAGAAGGCCGACACCGTGCTATACAGCAATACCATTGATCCTAAAATTGTTAAGGTACTGGAAACTTACGCCCACTTCCATGGCGTTAAGTTGGAGGGAATAGACCTTGCTGATGTTGCCACACGTATGGAGCAAGGTGGCGTAGCCGGTCTCATTGTTCAGCAACCGGATTATTTCGGGGTGATAGGAGACTTTACCGGACTGGCCGAACTTTGCCATAGCCACAAGGCTTTACTCATTATTAACAGTGTTGCGGCAGACCTTGCGATACTCAAAACACCCGGTGAGTGGGGCGCCGATGTCGCTGTTGGCGACGTGCAAAGTCTAGGATTGCCGATGAATTTCGGTGGGCCATATGCTGGTTACATGTGCACTACCGAAAAACTTATGCGTAAAATGCCTGGTCGTATTGTTGGTCAGACCCGCGATAATCGGGGCAATCGTGCATTCGTTCTCACGCTTCAGGCCCGCGAACAGCATATACGCCGCCAGAAAGCCACGTCAAACATTTGCTCCAACGAGTCATTAATGGCTCTCTATGCCACCATTTACATGAGCGTGATGGGCAAGCAAGGCATTATTGATGCTGCCCAAATGAGTTGTGACGCAGCCCATGAGCTCTGTCGCAAGCTGCTTGCTACGGGCAAGGTTTCACTTGTTTTCAACAAGCCTTTCTTCAATGAATTCCTCATAAAGATGGCCAATCGTGATAAATTTTACAATCTTGCCGTCAGCCATGGCATTCTTCCTGGAATCAAAGTTGGTTCAGACCAGCTGCTCGTAGCTGCCACTGAACAACGCACACCCGAAGAGGTGGCCGAATATGTTAACCTGATTGAGACACTCTAAAAAACAGAACAGCAATGAACAACAAATTATATGGAAACCTGATTTTCGAACTGTCTCAGGCTGGTAGGAAAGCATATTCGCTGCCTGAAAACAAGTTTGAGCATACGGAGTTGCCCGAAGCGTCAAAGCGTAACACTCCTGCTGAACTTCCGGAATGTGATGAAATGACCGTGGTACGGCACTATACTAATCACAGTGAAAACAATTTTGGCGTCGATAACGGTTTTTACCCACTCGGTTCCTGCACCATGAAGTATAATCCGCCTATCAACGAGGAGGTGGCATCGCTTTCCGGCTTTGCCAATCTGCACCCATTGCAACCTGAACAAACCGTGCAGGGTGCTCTCAAGGCCGTATATTGCACTCAGAGATTACTCTCAGAGATAGCCGGTCTTGCCGATTTCACCCTCAATCCTTGTGCCGGTGCCCATGGCGAACTTACAGGATTGATGATTATTCGTGCTTATCATCAGAGCCGGGGCGATAACAAGCGCACCAAGGTTATTATTCCAGACTCTGCCCATGGCACCAATCCGGCTTCGGCAGCTGTGTGCGGACTCGAGGTACTTGAGGTGAAAAGCAACGGCCATGGCCTTGTAGACGTGGAGGATTTGAAGCCCCTTTTGGGCGACGATGTGGCTGCAATGATGATGACTAACCCTAACACGCTGGGGCTTTTTGAACAGGAAATACCTGAGATAACAAGGCTTGTTCATCAATGTGGAGCCTTAATGTACTACGACGGAGCCAACCTTAACCCGCTGCTTGGCAAGGTAAGGCCAGGCGATATGGGCTTCGACGTGATGCACATAAACCTTCACAAGACATTCTCAACACCACATGGAGGTGGCGGACCTGGTTCTGGGCCTGTGGGAGTGCGTAGCGGACTGGAGAAGTTCTTGCCCCTACCCCACGTTGTTAAGACTGCTGATGGATTCGCAATTAACCGCAGTGCGACCGAAGGCATACAGCCAATACATGTAGGAGCCTATCTTGGCAACTTCAATGTGGTGCTAAAAGCCCTTGCCTACATACTTAGTTTGGGCAAGGAACATATTAAAGAGGTGGGCCCGTTGGCCACTCTCAATGCCAACTACATGAAAGAAATGCTAAAGGATGACTACGAGTTGCCAATTGAAGGATTGTGCAAACATGAGTTTGTTCTTAATGGACTTAAGGACAAATCCACCGGTGTTACAACTCTCGACGTAGCAAAGCGCCTGCTCGATTACGGCTATCACGCTCCAACAATTTATTTTCCGTTGCTCTTCCATGAGGCAATGATGATAGAACCTACCGAGAATGAGAGCAAGGAGACGATGGACGGGTTTATCAACGTGATGTACCAGATAGCCAAAGAGGCTAAGGAGAACCCCGACATGGTGAAGACCGCACCGCATAATACGCCTATAGGCCGCGTAGATGACGTGCTTGCTGCCAAGCATCCTGTTGTTACCTACAAGCAAATGAAGGAACATGAAAACTGACATTATTATAATAGGTGGCGGTCCTGCAGGCTATAAGGCTGCGGGATACGCCGCCCAAAGTGGGCTGCAGGTGGTCATAATAGAAGGAAAAGACACCGGAGGCACATGCCTTAACTGCGGCTGCATTCCTACAAAGTGCTATGCCCACCATGCCGACATGATAAGAGCGGGAGCCCCAAGCGACTTCAAGAGCATCTTTGACCATAAGAATGAGGTCGTGCTACAACTGCGTCAGGCTGTCGAGGCGTTGCTTTCAAAACCCGGTATTACCCTTGTAAAAGGCTATGCCCACTTCACCGACAACCATACTGTGGCCGTTGGCGACCAGATTTTTACCGCTCCTAACATTATTATTGCAACTGGCTCAAAGCCAAAGATGCCACCAATAAGCGGGATAGATTCGCCAAAGGTACTCACAAGCACCTCTTTGCTCAGTTTGCCTTATGTGCCCGAGCGCCTTGCCATAGTGGGAGCGGGCGTTATTGGCATGGAGTTGGCTTCGGCATTCAGCACCTTCGGCAGCCACGTCCACGTTTATGAATTCCTGAAAGAGTGCCTTCCAACCATCGACCGCGAGATAGCAAAGCGCATTAGGAAGAGTCTTGAGAAGCGAGGAGTGGAATTCAGCATGAAATTTAGCGTTGAATCAATAGACCAACTCGATGGCGACAAGGTGCTTATTGCCACAGGGCGTGCTGCCAACAAAGACGGACTGGGGCTTGAAAGCACTACAATTGAGACTTACAAAAAAGGCATATTGACAGACGATAATTATCAGACGAGTGTTGAAGGGGTCTATGCCGTAGGCGACGTCAACGGGAAAGTGCAACTCGCTCATGCCGCTGAATTCCAGGCAAAGCATGCCGTAAACCATATTGTTGGAGCAACAGACCATATCCGATTCGACATTATGCCGAGTGCAGTGTTCACCTATCCTGAGGCCGCCGCAGTGGGTCTGACCGAAGATGATTGCAAGAATCAGGGCATAGAGTGTCGCGTCAGCAAGGCACTCTATAGGGCAAATGGGCGTGCTTTGGCCATAGGGGAGCCTGAAGGCATGGTTAAGCTTGTGGCTTCTGCCGATGGCCGCATTCTCGGATGTCATGCTTACGGAGCTCATGCCGCCGATTTGGTGCAGGAATCTGCCGCCATGATGAACATGAATGCAGCGGTTTCAGACCTTGCAAGCACCATTCATATCCACCCCACCCTGTCGGAGGTGCTTCTTTCGGCAGCGTTAGGGTTCTGATGTTGTTTGCTCTTTACCACACAGAAGGGCCTTTACTCCATTATGGGTCAAGGCCCTTTTCTCTTATCTTACAGTGGTTTATCCCTCAGCTTTTGATGCTTACTTAAATCTGTACAGGCAAAAATACGACCCCAAAACTTGATAAGCTGAGAAGAATTTATTATCTTTGTTCTTGCTTATTTTACCTATTGTGCAAGTTTTTTTCGTTGTAAATTCGTTACAGAAGCTTCGTAATATCGTTACGGCACTTTCGTAATCCGATTACAGAAGTTCCGTAACATCGTTACGAGACTTCCGTAATGGCATTACGAAGCTTCTGTAATAAATTTACGGTTGGGTAACGGCAATTTGCAGTATAAAATAGCAAACTATAATCAGGCATTGAAACTCTTCAAAGCAAGTTTTTATCATTATTTATAGGCTATATTAACTGGCAGCATTTCGATAACTATCCTGTTGGCATGCTTGTCATATTACATTTTAAAGAAGTATGCATTTATTGCAAAAAGTAGATAATGGTTGCAGAAAAATATATTATCTTTGCAATAGAAAGAACTTAAAAACAGCTACAACCATGAAACTACTTCGCCCTATTGTTATTTGTTTTCTGTTGGCCTTCTGCACATTGGGCCAAGCCAAAGTTAGGCTTCCTCACATGTTAAGCGACGGTATGGTGCTGCAACAGAACACCGATGTAAGGCTTTGGGGATGGGCAAGGCCCGGCAGTATCGTTAGGGTGAAAACTTCGTGGAGCCAAAAGCAGGCTACGGTTAGGGCCGATGAAGAAGGTAAATGGCTAATTGCGGTGCGCACGCCTGCCGCAAGTTATGCCCCACTGGAAATAACTATTGATGATGTAGAGGGCGAAACCGTGAAGCTAAACAATATTCTTGCTGGCGAAGTATGGGTCTGTGCGGGACAAAGCAACATGGAATTTCCGGTGAAAGGGCTTCCTAACTGTCCTTTGGAAGGCTATAATGAAGCCGTAATAGAAGCCTCACACACGCGAGGTATACGCTATCTGACGGTGCCGAGGCGCATGAGCGTTAGGCCGTTGGACGATGCTGACAGCCAGTGGACAGATATAAATTCGGCCACTGTGGGCGATTGCTGTGCCGTGGGTTACTTCTTTGCGCTGACTGTTAATAAGGCTCTAAACATTCCTGTTGGCCTAATCCTTGCCAATAGGGGCGGAACCAGAGTGGAAAGTTGGCTCGACGAGAGCAATCTACGGCAGTTTACCAATGAGACTCTCGATTCTCTTGATATGACAAAGCGGTTCAGTGTGGACTACAAGTATCCACTATTGTGGGGCAATGGCACCTTCCATCCCATACTTAACTACACTGTCAAGGGCATACTTTTCTATCAAGGATGCTCTAATGTGGGCGATCCGGGCAATCAGTATTCGGAGAGGCTCAAATTGCTTGTGGAGCAATGGAGGCGCGATTTCCGTGAGCCCGACATGCCGTTCTATTTCGTACAGCTTGTGCCACATGCCGACAGAGGTTCAAAAGACGCCATAAGGAGGGCCTTGTTGTGTGAACAACAGCTTCGGGCAAGCGACATAATACCCAACAGTGGGCTTATTTGTACCAACGATTTGGCTTATCCGTACGAGTATTCGCAAATACATCCATGCCAAAAGAAACCGGTAGGCGAACGCCTGGCCTATATGGCACTTAAGCGAAACTATGGCATGGACCAGTTGATTGCCGACAGTCCGAGATTTAAAGATATGGAAATAGAAGGCGATCAATGCTATTTGAGATTCAGTAACTTATTTGGTGGCTATTCAAGAACAACAGAAATAGAGGGCTTTGAGTTGGCAGGAGAGGACAAAGTGTTTTATTCGGCCAAGGCGGAATACTACAACAAGAAAGGCGATACTAAACACGGCAATTCCATTAGGGTGTGGTCTGACCGTGTTGCATGTCCTGTTGCGGTGCGTTATTGCTTTCGCAACTTCCAGTTAGGCAATCTTAAAAATGCCGGAGGACAGCCATTGTTCCCATTTCGCACCGACAATTGGCAGTGATAATGTTCCTCAGGCTTTATTTCCCCGCTGTCTTGGGCGTGCGGCGCTGGCGGTGGTAGCTGCGGTAATCGTCGAATGGAATTTCCACTTCGGGCTCTTTGAGCTCGCCAAAGCGTGGCAATCGGAACTTCATGTATTTAATGTTAAGTCCTCGCTCTATCCATTGGTTTTCGTAAAAGGTTCTAATGCCGAGTATATCGAGTGTGTCTTGGTCAAGTCCTGTTGTATGATACAAGTCGTCGGTCTTAAACAACAGGGGCAGATTGTTCTTTTCCACAAGACAGGAAGTATAGGTGAAGAGGAAGTTTGAGTCTGTTTTCAAATGCACTATGCCCCCATCTACTAGGAAATGTCGGTAACGCTCGAGGAAGAAAGAGGAGCTAAGGCGCTTGTGAGCGTTTTTCATCTGTGGGTCGGAGAACGTGAGCCATAGTTCATTTACCTCATTTGGAGCAAAGAAACGGTCTATAAACTCAATGTTTGTACGCAGAAAAGCAACGTTATGCAGTCCACTTTCAAGTGCCTCTTTTGCGCCTTTATGCATTCGTGCGCCCTTGATGTCAACACCGATGAAGTTAATGTTAGTATATTTACGGGCCAATCCCACTGTATATTCGCCTTTGCCACACCCCAATTCCAGCACTATCGGGTTCTGATTCTTGAAGTACAGTTCGCCCCATTTGCCATACATCCCGAACGAGGCATCTTTAATGGCTGAATATGGAAATTGAAATACGTTGCTGAACGTAGCCATCTCGGCGAATTTTTGAAGTTTTCCCTTGCTCATGGATGCAAAGTTAAACATTTTCCGAAACATTATGAAAATTCCATTACTTTTTGTTTCCCGTTTGAAAGTTTTATTCTAATTTTGCAATAGAATAAATACACCTACGTGTTTACGTGAATATGGCAAAGGCAGAAAAGATTAACTACGAGCAGGCTGTAATGCGAATAGAGCAGATAGCCGGCAAGATGGAAAACGGAGAGCTTGGCATTGACGAGCTTGCCGATAATCTAAAGGAAGCCCAAAAGCTTATAAAGCTGTGTCAGGATAAACTCACACGAACTGATTCTGAAATAAAAAAACTGCTCGACAAAGGCAACTGAGGCTCTTCTGCCAGGCTCTTTAGAAATTAAAACGTAATGATATTATGAAGAATTTAGATTGGGGTAGTCTGTCATTCGGATATATGCGGACAGACTACAATGTACGTTGCTATTATCGCAACGGCAAATGGGGAGAAATAGAAGTTTGTTCAGATGAGTATCTTAACTTGCATATGGCAGCTACTTGTCTGCACTATGGTCAGGAGGCTTTTGAGGGATTGAAGGCCTATCGCTGTCCTGACGGCAAGGTACGCATATTCAGAGTGAAGGACAATGCTGCCCGACTGCAGAGCACTTGTCGCGGTATCGTGATGCCGGAGGTGCCAACTGAAATGTTCGAGAGTATGGTTGAGAAGGTAGTAAGACTCAATCAGGAATATATTCCCACATATGAAAGCGGCGCCACTCTCTACATACGTCCTCTGCTTATAGGCACAAGCGCTCAAGTTGGAGTTCATCCGGCTTCAGAATATCTGTTTCTCATCTTTGTAACTCCGGTGGGACCATATTTTAAAGGAGGTTTTGCCTGCAACAAATACGCCATCATACGTGACTATGATCGTGCTGCTCCGTTGGGTACTGGACGCTATAAGGTGGGTGGAAACTATGCTGCTTCGCTTAAGGCTCACACCATTGCCGCATCGAAAGGATACGGAAGTGAATTCTATCTTGATTCAAAAGAGAAGAAATACGTGGATGAGTGTGGTGCAGCAAACTTCTTTGGCATTAAAAATGGAACGTATGTAACGCCAAAGAGCACCTCTATCTTGCCTTCGATAACCAACATGAGCCTTATGCAGATAGCGGAAGACTTGGGCCTAAAGGTAGAACGCAGGCCAGTTCCAGAGGAGGAATTGGGCACGTTTGAGGAGGCTGGAGCCTGTGGAACCGCTGCCGTCATCTCACCGATATCGGAACTTGACGACCTCGATACAGGTAAGAAATACGTCTTTGGAGATAAGCCGGGGCCATGGTCAACCAAGCTATATAATACATTACGTGGCATTCAGTATGGCACTATCGAAGATAAGCACAACTGGACCACAGTAGTGATAGAATAAAGGAATAAAAGAATAAATGCGAAGGTAATTCTTTTATTTTCACTATTGACAAAACATTTTCTATGAAAAGTTTTGGAGTTTAGATAAAAAGCATTACCTTTGCACTCGCAAAACGAAAAGCGACGCCATGGTGCGTTAGTTCAGTTGGTTAGAATGCCTGCCTGTCACGCAGGAGGTCACGAG
>CAZUWO010000081.1:0-14316 GCA_964623995.1 uncultured Prevotella sp.
TTAACCCGTTTGGGCAACCCTACCGGACAATAGCATAGGGTTGCCCAAGAATAAAAAATGCCATCAGCTTATGAATGTAAGAATAGAAGAGTCGTGGAAGCAGCACTTGGAGCCTGAGTTCAGTAAGCCCTACTTCAAGCAACTCACCGACAGCGTGCGTGCTGAGTACCACAACTATCCCTGCTATCCGCCGGGACGGCTCATCTTTAACGCTTTTGACTTGTGCCCATTCGGCAAGGTTAAGGTCGTGATCATAGGTCAAGACCCTTACCATGAGCCAGGTCAGGCCATGGGATTGAGCTTCTCCGTGCCCGAGGGAGTGCTGATGCCGCCCTCACTTCAGAACATATACAAGGAAATAGAGAGCGACTTGGGCAAGCAGGAGCCACGCTCTGGCGACCTGACGCGTTGGGCAAGGCAGGGTGTTTTGCTGCTTAACGCAACGCTTACCGTGCGGGCCCATGCCGCCAACAGTCATCAACAGCTGGGCTGGACCACATTTACCGACGCGGCAATAAAGGCTCTCAATCAGGACAGGGAGCATCTTGTGTTCATGCTTTGGGGCAGTTACGCCCGCGGCAAGAAGCAACTAATAGACCAGAACAAGCATCTTGTGCTCGAGTCTGTCCATCCTTCGCCACTCTCAGCCAACCGTGGCGGGTGGTTCGGACAGCACCAATTTTCGCGCTGTAACGCTTATTTACAGCAGAATGGCATTGAGCCCATAGACTGGTAGCGGCCTTTAGGCAACTTGATAAATACAACTCCGGACTCCATCGGTGCACTGTAGCACTGTGGAGTCCGGAGTTTTTTCTGTGTTGTTGCTTACGGTCAGCGTCACTATAGGGTAACTATTGCGTACTTGTTGCGGTGCTATGGTGAACGTATCTCAATTGATGTACGAATGGACCTCAATAGTTGCGCCAATGGTCTCCAATTGTTGCCCGAATGGTCCTCAATTGTTGTCCCTTCGCGTTATTACCTTGTTGGGACTGCGAAAACGGCTGATCGATGCGGTTATGGCTTTGCGCTGACTGCGTGAAATTGCATTTCGGCCGTGGTCATGCGCCAAGTTCTGCCTCGAGATGCTGCCTTATGCTGGCAATGAACTCGCCGGTGTTGACGGCCTTTACCTCAATGCCCTGCATCAGGTTTACAAGGTCTTTGGTCACGATACCGCTGCCCAGCGTGTCCATACAAGCCTTTTCCAGTTGGTCGCCAAAGTGGGCCAGACGCTCATTTCCGTCAAGTTGGCCCCGCTTTCTCAAGGCTCCGCTCCACGCATATATAGTGGCCATGGGGTTGGTGCTGGTTTCCTCGCCCTTCAAATGGCGGTAATAGTGGCGTGTTACGGTACCATGCGCGGCCTCGAACTCGTACTTCCCGTCGGGAGAAACAAGCACTGAGGTCATCATTGCAAGCGAACCGAAGGCTGTTGATAGCATGTCGCTCATCACGTCGCCGTCATAGTTCTTGCACGCCCAGATGAATCCGCCCTCAGAACGCATAACCCTAGCCACGGCATCGTCGATGAGCGTGTAGAAGTAACTTATGCCAAGGCGCTCAAATTCCTGCTTGTAGCTGTTCTCGAACACCTCGTTGAATATCTCGCGGAAGCGTGCATCATAGGTCTTTGATATGGTATCTTTGGTTGCAAACCACAGGTCCTGCTTGCTCTCTACGGCAAACTTGAAGCAGCTGTCGGCAAAAGAGCGTATTGACTTGTCGGTATTGTGCATGCCTTGCACCACTCCGGCCCCATTGAAGTTGTGAATCAATGCTTCCTTATGGCTCCCGTCGTCGCCGTCGAACACCAAACGGGCCTTGCCAGGCACTGTTATCTGCAGCTCGACGCTCTTATACACGTCGCCGTAGGCATGGCGGGCTATGGTGATAGGCTTCTTCCAGTTGCGCACTATGGGCTTAATCCAAGGCGTGGTTATAGGAGCCCTGAACACGGTACCATCGAGAATGGAGCGTATTGTGCCATTGGGGCTCTTCCACATTTGGTGCAAGTGGTACTCGTCCATGCGTTGAGCGTTGGGCGTTATTGTGGCACACTTCACGGCCACTCCCCACTTCTGGTTTGCCTTTGCTGCGTCGATGGTTACCTGATCGGCAGTGGCGTCGCGGTTGGGGAGCCCCAAATCGTAGTATTCGGTGTTGAGATCGACGAAAGGAAGTATAAGCTCGTCCTTTATCATCTTCCACATTATGCGGGTCATCTCATCGCCGTCCATCTCAACAATGGGCGTATTCATCTTGATTTTTTCCATTTCTTATAGTTTGATATTGTTGTTTGTGCTATGTTGTTTTTATGATTAGAACTCCACGTAGGGCCTTAGCCGGCTTCTGGCCTCGGCAGTAAAGTCGCGGTTAAGGGCAAAGTCGTTGAGGCTTTTTATGCGTCCGTGGGTGCGCCTATAGTCAAGAATGGCCTTCACTTGGAAGTAGTTGAGGTAGGGGTGGCGGCGCAGTTCGGCCTTGGAGGCCGTGTTTATGTTGAGCTTTCTAACCTTTTCGTGAGGCTCGCTGAAGTATTCGAGTGCCTCGGCGGGAAAGGAAGCAATGTCGAGTAGCTGCTCCTTGCTGACGAAACCACCCAGTCTTTCGCGGTAGCTAACTATGGCCATGGCCCTTATGCTGCCTATTCCGGGCACCCGCTTCAGCTCTGACGTGTCGGCAGTGTTGATGGAAATGTGTTCGCCATGGGCCAGTTTCCGTGGGTAAACAGCCGAGTCGGGCCGATGGTTTTGGGCGTATTGGCGTGGCTCTTGGGGCACACTCTCGTAGGCAGGGCGGTAATCGGAGCCTATAGTTATGTAGGGTTCCAATTGCCGATACTGCCCGGCAGTGAGCCCGTAGACTCGGGCAAAGTCCTCCTTACGGTTGAAAGTGCCTCCCTTAGCACGGTAACGGTAGATTGCTCTAACCTGCCACGGCTTCAGTCCGAGGCGCAGCAGCTGCGTGCTGTCGGCAGTATTGGGGTCGAAAGGGAACAGTTCGGCGCGTTGTCCCTCCACATTATAATAGTATGTTGGGCTGTTTCTCTTTTCGTATTTCTTGCTTTGGCCTGCATAAGGCTGCTCAGCTATGGTGCTGTTCTTGCCAGACGGGTCTTTGTCACCAACAAAATATATCACCAGCAGAGCCACTATGCCCACCAAAAGGAGCGTGAGCAGAACCTGTCGCTCAGACTTGCTGTAGGTGTTATATCCTCTTTTGCCCATCAATCATATAAGTTTGAGTTGGTGAAGGAATACGGCCACAACGCAGACAGGAGTAACAACCCTGACCATGAACAGCCAAACGAGGTAGGAAGAACGGCCTACCGTGCCCCAGTTGGTGAACTCGTTGCGTACGGTATTTATAGGAATAATCCATCCTACATATATGCACGTGGCCAGAGCGCCTAATGGGAGCAGTATGTTAGAGGTGAGAAAATCGCAGAAATCGAGTGCCGATAGTCCGAAAATCGTTATATTGGCGGCGCCACAAGAAAGCGAACAGACCACGGCTACAACGCTACACCACAGCGTTACTATAGATGCGGCCTTGCCACGGCTGGTATGCAGCTCCTCCTGAAAGAACACAGTACCGATTTCATGCATAGATATCGTGGACGTAAGGGCTGCAAGCGAGAGTAGGGCATAGAAAAGAATGGAAATGATATAGCCCACCCAAGGAACCGAAGCGAATGCCTTGCCGAACACGTTGGGCAAGGTTATGAAGATGAGAGATGGTCCACTGTCGGGATTTACGCCTACAGAGAAGGCGGCGGGGAATATCATCAGTCCGGCCATAATGGCTATGGCAGTGTCGATTACTGCTATCTGTGAGGCCGATTTGAGCAAGTTTGTCTGCCGGCTGAAGTAGCTTGCGTAGGTGCAAAGACACGCAGTGCCGAGACTGAGAGAGAAGAAAGCTTGGCCAAGGGCATCGAGCATGACGTTGCTATCCAGCTTGCTGAAGTTGGGATGGAACAGGAATTCCACGCCCTTGCCGCTGCCCGGAAGCGAGCATGAGGCTATAACTATGATTATAAGCAGCACTACGAGGGTGGGCATGAGCAGGTTTGAAGCACGCTCAATGCCCCTTCTTACACCACGTGTTACAACAACGTGGGTGATGAAGATGAAGAGCAGGGCGCAAAGAGCAGGCTTAACGGGGTCGGATGAGAACTGTGTGAAGTAAGTTTTTACCTCGTCGGCACTGCCGTTTATGCCTCCCAGCAGCGACGCTCCAAGATAATAAGCACACCATCCGGCCACTACCGCATAGAAACCAAGTATGATGGTGGAAGTAAAGATGCCCATATAGCCCACCAGTCCCCATGCCCGACCACGGCCGAACGACTGATAGGCGCGGGCGGCATTGGACGATCCGTGGCGGCCAACTATGAATTCGGCCGTCATTCCCGGTATGCCGAGTAGAAGAACGCAAACCAAATAGAGTATGATGAAGGCGGCTCCGCCGTCTTGTCCCGTCATATAGGGGAAGCGCCAGATGTTTCCCAAGCCTACGGCAGAGCCTGCCGTGGCTAGGATAGCGCCTATTTTACCGAAGTGTGCCCTTTCTGTCATGATGCGAAACTGTTTAGAACACGCCGAATTGGTGGAGTAAGATGGCCAGGATGGCAAGTGGACAGAGATAGCGAACAAGGAACATGTAGGCTCCATAGATCCATCCCGAGATAGTGCCCCAGTTGGTAAGCTCGTCGCGAATAATCTTTTTCGGAACGTACCACCCCATGAACAGGCACGTGAGCATGCCGCCAATGGGCAGGAATATCTGTCCGGTGATGAAGTCGAACAAGTCGAACAGCGACTTGCCACCTATCTCCAAGCCCTTCCAATCGCCAAGAGAAAGCGAGCAAACGGCTCCAATGGCGCAGCAACTCACTGTAACGATGAGTGCGGCACGGCTCCTTGTGGTGTGGAGTTCTTCCTGAAAGAAAGCCGTACTCACCTCATGGAGAGATATTAACGATGTTAACGCGGCAAGGGATAGCAGGGCGAAGAAAGCGAAAGAAATGCAAGCGCCCACGGCTGGGGCACCGGCAAAGGCCTGCTCGAACACATTTGGCAACGTGATGAAGATGAGAGAGGGGCCGCTATCAGGATTTATTCCCACCGAAAAGGCTGCCGGAAAGATCATCAATCCGGCAAGTACAGCCACAAAAGTGTCTATAAGGCCTATCTGAAAGGCCGTGGTGGTGAGGTTGGTTTGCCGGCTGTAGTAGCTGGCATAAGTGCAAATGCACCCCATGGCAATACTGAGAGAGTAGAAACACTGGCCCAAAGCGCCAAGAAAAACACCGCTTCCGATCTTGGAAAAATCAGGCTTGAAGAGGAAGGCTATGCCTTTTCCGGCTCCGGGAAGCATGCAAGAGGCTACCACTATGGCCAGAAGAAGGATGAAAAGCAACGGCATGAGAATTTTGGAAGCACGTTCTATGCCGTTTCGTACGCCGTGAATGATGACGTAATGGGTGATGAACATCATGATGCATGTCCACAAAATAGGCTTTACAGGACTGGCTACGAAGTCGGCAAAGTATTCTTTGAAGTATTCGGGTGAGCCATTAAGCTGGCCGGCTATGGTGGCAAATATGTACTGCAAGCACCATCCCGACACTACGGCATAGTAGCCCGTGATGAGGAAACCGGTGAGAACACCCAGGTAACCCACCCATTTCCAAGGCTTGTCACCCGACAATTTGGTGTAGGCACGGGCTGTATTTGAGGCAGAATGGCGGCCTATGATGAATTCGTTTATCATGCATGGCACTCCAAGAAGCACCACACAGATTAGATAAATGAATATGAAGACGGCGCCGCCGTTCTCACCTGCCATGTAGGGAAAGCGCCAAACGTTGCCCAGTCCCACTGCTCCTCCAGCCGTGGCAAGCACCATTCCTATCTTGGTTCCAAAGCTTCCTCTTTCTTGTTGCGACATGATAATCTTTTGATATTTATGGTGCAAAATTATAAAAAATATCTACTTTTGCATCAAATATGATAGAAATAATAAGAAAACTGAGTGGAATTATTAAGAAATATCCACTTTCGTGTGTGATTTTGATAGTGATTTGGGTGCTTTGTTTCATAGATGTGCCCGACACACCTCTTAATAATGTGAGGCTGATAGATAAGTGGACGCATGTGGTTATGTACCTTATGCTAGGACTGTCTTTAGGCTTGGAGAGTACAAAAAAATACCGCAAGGCCAGTGGTGTTGGTCTTGCGGTTAGAGTTTTTGTGTTTCCTGTGGCTATGGGAGGACTGATAGAGATACTCCAAGCCAACTGTACCGGAGGGCGACGCAGTGGGGACTGGCTCGACTTTGCAGTCGATGCGATAGGTTGTGGGTTGGCTTTTGTTATCTGTACTCTGCTGGTAAGGTGTCGCGCCAAAGCTTGAACGGATTGCGACGCATGTGAGAATTGTAGAAGCGACGGTCGCCTGTAACTTCCATTCCTATAAAATCTGGTTTCAGGAAGGGCTCATCGGGACTGCCAAGTTCCACTTCTGCCATCACCAAACCATCGTTGTTGCCGTGGAATTCATCAACTTCGAAGGTATGATTGCCGCTTTTCACGAGATAGCGGTGCTTGTCTATGATGCCAGGTTCGCACAGCTTCATCAGCTGTAAGGCTTCTTCCTTGGTTATTTCACGCTCAAACTCGTAGCGCGAAAGCCCGTTATCAGTCGATGGTCCTTTTATTGTAAGGTAGCCTTTGTCGTCGCGCAATCGGATGCGGACAGTGTTAACAGCTGCGAAATAACCCTGACGGATGTGGCTTACGGCATATGCTGAGGCCTTCCAATTGCGGTTTTTGTGAACCAGAAACTTGCGTTCAATCTCCTGTCCACTCATTAGCTCATTGAAGAGAATGTGTAGATACAGAACAATACGCCCAATAGCAACAGGCCAATAATAATCCATGTGAAGATCTTATTGCCTTTTTTCTCTTCCATTTGTGCGCGGCGCGCGCGGTTTAATTTACTGTTTTGGCTCATAGTTATATTGTTTTTTTAGTTGTTGATTGATTCTTTTTAGTGGGTGTCTGGCCCCCTTTATTGCTTGTTTTCGGCATCAGAGGCGGCAAATTCCATAAGATAAGCTTTGATGAATCCGTCTATCTTGCCGTTCATCACGCCTTCCACGTCACTAGTTTGGTAGCCAGTGCGATGGTCTTTTACACGTTTGTCGTCGAAAACGTAGCTCCTTATTTGGCTGCCCCATTCTATTTTCTTCTTCCCTGCCTCTATCTTTGCCTGCTCTTCCATGCGCTTTTTCATCGCGCGATCGTAGAGTTGGCTTTTCAAAAGGAGCATTGCCTTGGCGCGATTCTTAGGCTGATCGCGTGTCTCTGTATTTTCAATAAGGATTTCTTCCTTCTCTCCGGTGTCGGGATCTTCGTACTGGTAGCGCAAGCGAACACCCGATTCCACCTTGTTTACATTCTGACCACCGGCTCCACTCGACCGGAACGTATCCCAACTTACCTTTGCCGGGTCGACGTAAACTTCGATAGTGTCGTCTACAAGAGGCGTAACAAACACGCTTGCGAAGCTGGTCATGCGCTTGCCTTGGGCATTAAAAGGCGATACACGTACAAGTCTGTGCACTCCGTTCTCGCTCTTCAGAAATCCATAAGCGTATTCTCCGCCCTCAATAGTCATGGTAACGCTCTTTATTCCGGCCTCATCGCCTTCCTGCATATCGGTTATCGTAACCTTGTAGCCGTGGCTTTCGGCCCATCTCATGTACATGCGCATGAGCATTTGTGCCCAGTCCTGACTCTCGGTGCCGCCTGCTCCGGAGTTAATCTTGAGCACTGCGTCCATAGGATCCTCCTCTTGGCGGAGCATATTCTTAAGTTCCAGGTCCTCGATGGCTTGTATTGTCTTGGCGTAATCGTCATCAACCTCTTGCTCTGTTACAAGATTCTCCTTGTGATATTCAAAAGCCAGCTGCAGTTCATCGGTCAACTGGCGTACCTCATCATAGCCTTTAAGCCACTTTTCTATGCCTTTCACCTTCTTCATCTGCTCCTGTGCCCGTTTGGGATCATCCCAAAAGTCGGGAGCTTGGGTGCGAAGCTGTTCCTCTTGGTATTCTATCTTCTTCTGGTCTATATTCAAATACTTGTGGAGAGCATCGGCGCGCTCCTGTGTATCTTTGAGTTGATCGGCTGTTATCATCCTTCGTACATATTATTTATAATGTCGTTGAAGTTCTTGTCTATCACACTACGGCGCAGTTTCAACGTATTTGTGAGTTCACCGCTCTCCATCGAGAAGTGATGAGCTATGAGAGTGAACCGCTTTATCTGCTCATAGCTTGCCATGGACTGCTGCAAAGTGTCGATTCTCTCCTTTATCATATCATTTATTTGCTTATTCTTGCAGAGGTCTTCACGGCTTTCGAACTTTATATTATGGTCGGTTGCGTATTGCTCAAGCATTCTGAACTCGGGCACAATGAGTGCTGATACGAACTTGCGTTTATCGGCTATGACCGCTATTTGGTCAATATACTTGTCCACAAGCAGCCTTGCCTCGAGGGCTTGTGGGGCAATGTATTTGCCGTTAGATGTCTTAAAGAGGTCTTTTATGCGCTCTTTCAGGAACAGTTCGCCGTTCTTCAGATATCCGGCATCACCTGTATGGAAGTATCCTTCGGCATCAAACGACTTCTGATTAAGCTCATCGCAGTGGTAATAGCCCTTGGTTATGGTCTTGCCCCTAAGGAGAATTTCGTCATTTTCACCGATTTTGATCTCTACTTCCTCAAGAGGGCGTCCTACAGAGCCTATAGTGAAGGGCTTGTCCTTATGGTCGCATGATACGGTAGCAAGGCTTTCGGTAAGTCCGTAGCCAACAGTCATGAATATTCCTATAGAGTGAACGAACTCTTCTACCTCAGGTGAGACCGTCGCACCGGCAGTAGGGAATATGTTTGGATTGTCAAGTCCGATCTGTTTTCTTACCAAACTGAGTATGGACTTATTGACAATGTTGTATTCTATCCTAAGTCCTAGTGGCGGGCGGCGCCCATTTGCCTTATATTCTATATTGTATTTACGGCCAATTGTCAAGGCATGATTGAAGAGTTTACGCTGAGCTGAGCCCACTTCGTCCATCTTTTCTTTCACGGCAATGTAGACTTTCTCCCAGAATCTGGGAACTGCCGCCATACTCGTGGGGTGGGTTTGGCGCATGCTATCCTGTATTTCCTTAGGATAAGTGTTTACTATCAGCATTCCACCTTCACTCAATGTTAGATAGGCCCAGCCCCTTTCGAATATGTGTGCAAATGGTAAAAAGTTTATAACTCTATCGTTTTCGCCCACCGGTACACATTTATCGTTGGCTTCAAGTGCTGCATGGTATTGGCCATAGGTGAGTATTACACCCTTAGAGTCACCCGTTGTGCCACTTGTATAAATCATATTGCACACATCGTCATCGCTTACTTCGGCTGAAATCTTGTCAACTTCGGTCTGCCTTGGCAGTCCTTCACCAAGCTTAAGAAAGTCTTCGAAGTATAGAGCATTGGGATCGTGGGTGCTGATTCTTACGCTATGGTCAAATATTATGATTCGTTCCAGCGACGGGCAGAGTGCAAATATGCGGTGGGCCTTGTCGTATTGCTCCTGCTCACCAACGAAAAGGAACCTCACTCCGGCGTCTTGAATCATGTGTTGTATTTGTTGTTCGGAGCTGGTGGCATAGAATGGTATGCTGATTACGCGGTCACCGTAGGCTCCGAAGTCAGTATAGAGATAGTGAATGCAGTTTTGTGAAAACACGCCTATGGCATCCTGAGGCTTTAAACCAAGATTTAACAGAGCGTTCGACACCTGCTTTACGCGCAGGGAAAACTGGTTCCAAGAAACCGCTTTCCACTTAAGTGAGCCGAAGTTGCGAAACATCAAGGCTGGTTTTGACCCATATTTCTTTGCCTGTTCGTGTATGAGAACGGTAAGATGGCATTTGGCTTGCATGGCGGATGTTATTTTTGTTTATCTGCAAAATTAATGATTTAAAAGCGAATAACGAAATTATTTGGCCGTTAAATTACTATTTACTATTTTTGCAACCATGAATAGCATGGACAGAATATTTTATGATGCGTGGCAGCTGTTGAAGAAACTGACAGCAATACCACGTACAAGTCGCAACGAAAAGGCTGCAGCCGATGTCTTGGAGCAGACTATCAGAACTTATGGGCTGGTGCCATGGCGTGTTGAAAATAATGTAGGAGTGATGCCGGAACGCCTCGATGAGGCCAAGCCTACGCTGCTTCTCAATGCCCATATAGATACTGTTAAACCTGTAGACACATGGACTCGCAATCCGTTTGAACCGGTAGAAGAGGGCGGAAAACTCTATGGCTTGGGTACAAACGACTGTGGTGGCGGCCTCTGTTCGCTGCTTCAGGTGTTCAGATACCTGTCTTCGCGTCCTCAAAGCTATAATTTGATGTTCCTTGCCTCTGCCGAGGAAGAGGTGTCGGGCAAGAACGGCATAGAGAAAGTTATTCCATCACTGCCTAAAATAGATGTTGCCGTGGTTGGCGAACCCACATCCATGCAGCCGGCTGTGGCAGAACGCGGGCTGATGGTACTTGATGTGGTGGCTCATGGTAAGTCAGGCCACGCTGCACGCAATGAAGGTGTTAATGCAATTTACCAAGCTTTGCCCGACTTATTGTGGCTTCGGGATTATAAATTCGACCGTATCAGCTCTCTGCTTGGCCCGGTCAAGATGACCGTAGCTACGATACAGGCCGGCACTCAGCACAATGTGGTGCCCGACAAGTGCACTATGCTTGTGGATGTGCGTACCAATGAGCTTTACACTAACCGTGAAGTGTTCGATATTATTGCTGCTAATCTGAAATCGGATGTCAGTGCTCACTCTTTCAGACTTAATCCTTCGTTCATCAGTCTCGACCATCCATTGGTGAGAAAGTGCCTGTCTATGGGCCTGAAGCCGTATGGTTCGCCAACGCTTAGCGATCAAGCGCTCATGCCTTTTGCCTCAATGAAGCTTGGACCGGGCGATTCTGCACGCTCGCATACGGCCGATGAGTACATAACAGAGGCTGAAGTGCGCGATGGTATTGATAAATACGTGGAGCTGTTAGACGGAATCGAAATCTGACGGAGCTTCCACAGCCTTGCTGAATTTGTCGGTATTTGTTGCCGAATATGGATAAAGACAATTTGCCGGTATGTATTTAGATTTTCTCTATACATACCGGCAAATAGCTTTTTCACCATTATGGTACTGCAAATGCAGACCTATATCGCTTATCTCAACCAGGCTTCAGGATTCAATTTTGCCGTTTCGCGGCGCAATTGGAACTGTAATATTCCTGTATTTCCAACCCTGCCGATGGTTTGTCTTGTGCCTACATGCTGTCCCTTGCTCACACTTACTGAACCCAAATTACAATAAACTGATATGTAAGCACCATGTCTAACCATGACAACCATGGTGCCAGAGAATCCGAATACAGCGCTAACTTCGCCTTCAAAGATACTGCTTACGGGTGAACCGGCGGCAGAACGGATGTTGATACCGTTGTTACTGAGTTTCACTCCGCTAAGTCCTTCCACGCTGTATTGACCATAGTGACTTACAATCTTGCCCGACATAGGCATTGGCAATCGTCCTTTGTTGGCCGCAAAACTGCCACTCAGACGTTGGTCCACACTACTAAGTCCCGAACTTTCCGATGCTTTCTCCTTTGCTTCGGCCAGTTCCTTGTCCTGGCGTAGCTTGTCAGCCTTTGCCTTACGTTCGGCAGCTAGTCGCTGAGCCTCAGCTTCGCGGGCCTTTTGGTCGGCTCTTTCCTTTGCCTCACTGTCGTTTTTAGCAGCTGCTTCACGTGCTGCGTCCTTGGCGGCCTGCTCCTGTCGGCGGGCTTCCTCTATGCGTCGGGCATTCTCTTGTGCCCTTCTCTCGGCCTCGGCTTTCTTTCTTGCCAGCTCGGCAGCTCGGGCTTTTCTTGCTGCTTCTGCGGCAGCGGCTCTCTTTCGTGCCTCTTCGGCTGCTCTTTGACGGGCCTTTTCCACTTCTATAGCCACGAGTCGGTCTATCTGTGCATTAAGTTCGGCACTCTTTTTCTGTTGCTCGGCTATCAGCCCCTGTATCACTTTCTGCTGTCCTTGCAGCGATGCCACCACCTTCTTCTGTTCCTCTTGCTGTCCCTGTAGTTTGGCATGCTCCTGCTGTCCCTTAGCAAGCATCACCGATTTGTGGCCCCTAACGTTCTGCAATTGTGTTTTCTTGCCGGTTACTTGCTCTTGTTTCGCTTTCAGGAGTTCTCCTTGTGCACGCTGAAAGGCTGCATATTGCTTAACGAACCTAAGGCGACGGTACATCTGAGTCAGGTTGTTGGCCGAGAAGATGAACATTAGCTTGTCTTGAATGCCGCGATGACGGGCCATGTATCGCATTGATTTTATGAAGTTGGCACGGCGTTCTCCCAATTGCGACTCAAGAGTAGACAACTGCGATTGCAGTATTCCTATGTTGCCGTCTATGTGGTGTATGTCGCTCTGAATTGTGTCAATGGTTTTCTTTCGTGCGTCTATCTCGCTATTGATAACCATCAAGTTGGCCAGCTTCTGTTTTACATCAGCTTTGTTTTGAGCCAGTTTGCGCTGCTGTTCGCGCAGCTTCCGGTTCACTTGGTTACGCTGATTTTGCAGTCCTCTTATTTCTGCCGTACTGTAGTTTTGACCTTTTGCCTTGTTTTTTGTGTTGTTTTTCTTTATTGTATTGGCTTTTGTGCTCTTTTGTGTTGCCTTTGTGCTTGTGCTTTTCTTGCTGTTCTTGTTGGCCGATGCCGTCTGACTGGTGCGGGCTTTCGCCTTGGTCTGCTGTTTCTTGCGTGTGGTTTGGGCACCACCGCCTATGGCAATCGTCAACGTCAATATAAGTATTAATATCCTGTTCATGCTTGCCCGTTAGTTAATTAAAACGACATCAGCTTTTCCAACACCTCACTTACGCTCACCTCTTTATATCTGTCAGAGAGCTGAGTGCGTGGTTCCCAGTTGTCGTCGTTCTTCACGCTGCTCATCTCGAATGTCACACCTATCGCTTGTTTGTGTCTAAGTATGTCCGAGCTTATCGAGAACTGCTGGTTGTAAGGAAACTTTTTCGAACCGAAAGTTTTGAAATTAGAATACTTCCAGTCCAGTTCCGACTTCTCTCCCTTGCTTCCCGTATAGCTGATCTTGGTCTCACTTATCAGGTAGTTGGCCCTATTAGCCGTCCATTGGTATTTCATCTTGCCCTGACTTATGCTGATTGGCACGCTGTTGTCTCCGTTATCCACCTCGGCTTTGAACTTTCTTAGCTCCGATTCACTCACCGTTTCGCTTCCTGGCACCGACAACCGGTTCCAGAACAGGGCTTGCAGCGAATTGAAGGTTATGCCATTTTGCCTTAAAAAGTCAACTTGCGTATAGTCGCCCTTTACATATTGCTTGTGGTAACGGTCCACAATGAGCACGTAATCCTTAGTAAACTCGAGCCGTCCCAACTCTGTTCCGAGTATGGGCATAAGTAATTGCAGCCTTATCACGTCGTCTTTGCGCATGTGCAGCTGTGCCGGCGCACTTATGTTCTTCTTGCCCGTGTTAACGGTTAGGGTAAGTTTGGCCACCACATTCTTCTGGTAGGGAGCCTGGTCGTTCACTTTCTGCACAAAAGCCAGCTGCCTTTGCTGTGCGTTTGAGGCCGTAGACTGTTGCTGTTGACCGGTTTTCACGGCGTTGCGGCTTGTTCCGCACGAGCCGAAAGCTATTATAGCAAGAGCCAGAATCAGTACTTTTATGGTGCTTTTCATTCTTTCAGGTATTTTCTTTTGCGTATTTTCTCCTCTATAAGGGGCGACTTTTCGCCTGTATCCAAGGCTTTTTGCCAGAACTCTACCGCACCTTCTGTGTCGCCGGAGAGGGCATGTATGTCGCCCGCATGGTCGAAAACAACTCCACTTGAGGCTGTGTCCTTGACGGCGCGGTCTATGTATGTCCTTGCCTCATCATAGCGTTTTTCGAGGAAAAGTATCCATGCGTAGGTGTCAAGGAATGTCCCATTGTCCGGCTGAGCATCGATAGTCTTGCGGCTCATCTGCTCTGCCTTTTTCAGATCGCCGTTGTTTATGCTGAGAAAATAGGCGTAATTGTTGAGAGTTTCTATGTTGTCGGGCTTCCACTGCAAGCAACTGTCGTAGGCCACAAAGGCTTCTTTCATCAGTTTTTTCGAGCTTAGTATGTCGCCCATT
>CAZUWO010000082.1:0-14242 GCA_964623995.1 uncultured Prevotella sp.
ACAAAAGTTCATTAAAGAGGATCCGTCAGGACAAGAAGAAGAACTTGCATAACAAATATTATGCAAAGACCATGCGCAATGCAGTTCGCAAACTGCGTGCCACTACAGACAAGGATGAGGCTCAGAAGCTTTATCCGGCAGTTCAAAAAATGCTCGATAAACTGGCCAAGACAAACATAATCCACAAGAATAAGGCCGCCAATCTGAAGTCAAGCCTCTCACTTCACATTGCGAAGTTGGGCTGAGCATAGCAAGACAGTCATAGCTACAAGAATATTTCGCGCCGCAATCATCCCGCAAGGGTCAGGTTGCGGCTTTTTATCTTTGTACGTTTCTTGACGGTTTACGATTCTTTTCTTACCTGTTTGTGGATTGAAAAGCAATGGTTTCCGTCTGTTCTTAAATAGCTTTGGGCTGTAAGAATTTATAGTATTGTCTTCTACTCCATCAGTAATTAAACATAAATTGCTTTAATTGCTGGCTCATTTCCGGCCATTTGCTTTTTCTGCTCATTCCTCTTTGTTTTCTTATGTCCATTCTGTTAAATCAGCTAAGCAAAAATTTCCGTAAGTGAAAGTATTTTTGTACCTTTGCAAGGTTAAAAGCTTAACGTTTCAAATGGCACAAGACAACAACATCGAAAACAATTATTCAGCCCAAAATATTCAAGTTCTTGAAGGTCTTGAGGCTGTGCGCAAGCGCCCGGCCATGTATATTGGCGATATTAGTGAGAAAGGTCTCCACCATCTTATCAATGAAACAGTTGATAATAGTATCGACGAGGCCATGGCCGGTTACTGCCGCAACATTGAGGTAACACTAAACGCAGACGGCAGTTGCACAGTAGAAGACGATGGCCGAGGTATTCCTGTTGACGAACATAAGAAACTTCACAAGTCGGCTCTTGAGGTAGTTATGACCGTTCTCCATGCCGGAGGCAAGTTCGACAAGGGCTCTTACAAGGTATCAGGAGGTCTTCATGGTGTCGGAGTCAGCTGCGTCAACGCTCTTTCCAGCCACATGATCTCGCAGGTATTCCGCGATGGCAAGATATATCAGCAAGAATATGAGAAGGGTAAGGCTCTTTATCCAGTCAAAATAGTTGGCACAGCCGACCACACTGGTACCCGTCAGCAGTTCTGGCCTGATCCAACCATCTTCACTACCACTACGTTCAAGTGGGATATAGTGTCGCGTCGCATGCGCGAACTGGCTTATCTTAATGCCGGAATAAAAATAACACTCACTGACTTACGCCCCGATCCTGAAACAGGAAAGACTCGTCAGGAGGTTTTCCACGCTAAGGATGGTTTGCGTGAGTTTGTCCGTTATATCGACCGTCACCGTACTCCGCTTTTCGACGACGTTATCTATCTGAAGACTGAGAAGCAGGGAGTGCCAATCGAAGTGGCCATAATGTATAATACTGACTACACTGAAAATATCCATTCCTACGTTAATAACATCAACACCATCGAGGGTGGCACCCATCTTATGGGCTTCCGCACGGCTCTTACTCGTACGTTGAAAGCCTATGCTGACAACGATCCGCAGATAAGCAAGCAGATAGAGAAGGCTAAAATAGAGATAGCAGGCGAAGATTTCCGTGAGGGACTTACCGCAGTAATCTCCATTAAGGTGGCCGAACCACAATTTGAGGGTCAGACTAAGACCAAGCTCGGCAACAGTGAGGTGGCCGGTGCCGTTCAGCAGGCAGTGGGTGAGGCCCTCCGCAACTATCTTGAGGAGCATCCAGATGAAGCTAAACTCATCTGCAATAAGGTCATTCTGGCCGCTACTGCGCGTATAGCAGCCCGAAAGGCTCGTGAAAGTGTGCAGCGCAAGAGCGTTATGAGCGGTGGCGGACTGCCAGGTAAGCTAGCCGATTGCTCAATAAAGGATCCAAAAGAAACTGAGATCTTCCTTGTTGAGGGTGACTCTGCAGGAGGTTCAGCCAAGCAAGGCCGTGACCGTTTCCATCAGGCTATCCTCCCGTTGCGTGGTAAAATCCTTAATGTAGAGAAGGTCCAGCGTCACCGTGTATTTGAAGCCGAGTCGGTAATGAACATCATTCAGTCCATAGGAGTACGCTTTGGCGTAGATGGTGAAGGCGATTTCGAGGCCAACACCGACAAGCTTCGCTACGACAAGATAATAATAATGACCGATGCCGATGTCGATGGTAGCCACATCGACACTCTCATCATGACTCTGTTCTATCGCTACATGCCTCGCGTAATCGAGGAAGGACACCTCTATATAGCTACTCCTCCACTCTATAAGTGCAGCTACAAGAACAAGGTTAGTGAGTATTGCTACACCGACCAGCAGCGTCAGGCCTTCCTTGACAAGTATGGCAACGGCGTTGAAGACAAGAACATCCACACACAACGCTACAAAGGTCTTGGCGAGATGAATCCTGAGCAACTATGGGAAACAACTATGGATCCCCAAAACAGGCTCCTCAAGCAGGTAACAATTGATAATGCGGCCGACGCTGATGAGATATTCTCAATGCTTATGGGCGATGACGTAGGCCCGCGTCGCGAGTTTATCGAGGAAAATGCTACCTATGCCAACATTGATGCATAAGACTTCTTATAGCAAAATCATTTATTCCCAATCATGTTTTTAGCGTGATTGGGATTTTTTTTGCTACCTTTGCAGCCCCAACGGGGCTGTTTTCAGTCTGCTGGAGTATTATTTAGGATAATGAAAAACGGAAAAGTAGTAAGCGCCCATTTGAGCATTCTGGGTGCGGAAATTATTTGGGGACTTATGGCTCCTATCGGTAAGGATGCCATGTTACATGGATTTAACGGTGTTAGTGTAGTTTCTTTTAGGGTTGTTGGTGCAGCTCTGCTGTTTTGGATAGGCTCTCTATTTGCGCCTAAAGAGCATGTGCCCCTTCGCGATATATTTGTTTTCGCCCTTGCGGCCTTGTTTGGTGTAACCTTCAACCAGTGCCTTTACACCATCGGACTCAGTCTCACTTCGCCCATAAATGCCAGTATCGTAACCACGAGTATGCCCATTTTTGCCATGATATTAGCCTTCTTCATACTCCGTGAGCCCATTACGCTAAAGAAACTTGGCGGAGTTGTCATAGGATGTATGGGTGCTGTGGTGCTCATATCTACGAGTGCAAGCTCTGCTGATGGCCGTGTGGGCAATATTTTAGGCGACTTGTTGTGTCTTGGAGCGCAGTTCTCCTTTGCTCTCTATCTGTCATTGTTCTACAAAATCATCCGTCGTTATAATGTCTTCACTATTAACAAGTGGATGTTTCTTTGGGCTTCGCTTTATGTTTTGCCTTTTGCAAAGCCTTATCTTGCAGATGTTAACTGGTCGCAGATTAGCCTTTCCGCTTGGTTCGAGCTTGCTTATGTGGTCTGTCTCGGCACTTTCTTCTCCTATTTGCTCATGATGGTGGGCCAGAGGGTGCTCCGCCCCACCGTGGTAAGCGTCTATAACTACGTGCAACCGGTGGTTTCAGTCTCTGTTTCAGTGCTTACCGGCCTTGGCGTATTCACTATTTGGCAGGGCTTGGCCATGATACTTGTTTTCAGTGGTGTTTGGCTTGTCATCAAGTCTAAATCTAAACGTGACATGGCTAACGAACAGGCAGGCTGACTGGTAATTATAGAAAAGGTTTTACATCAGTTTCAATAAATTGTAGTATCTTTGCATTGACAGCCTTTTAAAGCAAATCAGAAACTATAATGAAATTACTTCGTGACCGCATTCTTAAAGATGGTAAGTGCTATCCGGGTGGTATTCTTAAGGTGGATAAGTTTATAAACCATCAGCTTGACCCTAATTTGATGAAGCAGATAGCCGTGGAATTCATTCGGCGCTATGCTTCTTCTAACGTAAATAAGATACTTACCATCGAGGCCAGTGGCATAGCACCGGCCATAATGATGGGCTTCCTGCTCGACTTGCCGGTGGTTTTTGCCAAGAAGAAAAAGCCTTCCACCATGGGCGATATGCTCTCCACCACAGTGTTTTCGTTTACAAAACAGCGTCAGTACGACGTAGTAATAGCCAAAGAGTATCTTACTCCTGCTGACAAGGTGCTCTTTATCGACGATTTTTTGGCCTATGGCAATGCTGCCAAGGGTATTATTGACCTTTGCCGGCAAGGCGGAGCCCATATCGAAGGTATGGGGTTCATCATAGAAAAGGCCTTTCAGCATGGCCGTGACGTCATTGAGCGTGAGGGTATAAGGGTTGAAAGCCTTGCCATTATCGACTCTCTCGACAATTGTCAAATCAAGATTCGTGAATAGTAAAGCCCTTTTCCTTAGCCTTATGGTAACCGGCCGTAAGGCTGTCTTATGGATATAATCATACCGCTACAGCTAACCCAGTGTTAGGGATTAGCTGTGGCGGTATGCTGTTTACTTCTTTAGCTCGCGGTATTTCACTTTGAAATCGGCTGAGCCATTGCCTGTACAGTATATTCCCGGCAGCACACTCTGGAAGTCATAGAGCGTATTGTGGTCAAATCCATTTACCATTTGTCCCCACTGTTCACGCTTCCAGTTCACTCCGTCGTAGCTGTATTCGCCTGTAACAATGCTGCTGTCGTTGCGTAGTCTCAGCCACAGGTGGTTAGTGTTTGTCTGTCCTTGCCTGTTGAATGCATTACGGCGCACGCGGTAACGCAGTTCTTTGTCAAATCCGGTTCCCACATTGAAGTCCGCATTATAATATAATGTGAGTCCCGCTTTCACGTCTCCGTGCAGCGTTATCTCAGCTTCAACCTCATAGCTGTGGCATCCTGCCACAAACATCAGCGGCGAGCTGCTTCCCACGTCATTGCCTTTACCCTTCAGTGTCAGCACTCTGTCTTTCACTGTTGCCCTTGTCGGGTCGTAGTCTTTATAGTATTTCCAGTCCAGCCCTATGCGGAAGTCGCTTATTTTGGCATGCCTGTCGGTGCCTTTAGCCTTTCCCAGTGGTGCGGCCATAGGCTGTGATGCGTCGCCACCATCAGCTTTAATCCATCCATCCTGTGTGAAGTGCACCGGTTCCATAAGCGTTTGTCGCCCCAAATTGGTGAATCCGTTCTCGTAACTGTGGTAAACGCAGTACCAACGGCCGTCAGGTGTATCTATAAGTGAACCATGTCCTTTGCTCCACCAACGTTCCGAGTTCTTCCAAGTGTGTATCAGTGGGTTGGTTGGCATGTTTTCCCATGGTCCGTTAATACTCTTCGACCGTGCCACGGCCACCATGTGGCTTGTTGGAGGACCGGCAGTGCCGCCCTCAGCAGCTATGTAGTAGAGCCAGCCATTGTGCCAGTATAGCTTTGGACCTTCCAGAGCAAATCCTTCTGTCACCCATGTGTCGGGATAGCGCCAGCCACCATAGAAGTGTATCCTTGAGCCTTTAACCACCGAAAGACCATCTTTGTTTAGCGTCCAGCGGTTGCCCCCGCTCATCACAAGATAGTGTTTGCCGTCCTCTCCTTTAACAACGCAAGGGTCTATGTCGCCTATCTTCAGGTCAATAGGGTCACTCCATGGCCCGTAAGGGCTGTCTGCCCACACCACATAGTTGGTAGTAGGCTCACGGTGCACGGTGAAGTAAATGTAGTATTTGTTGCCTATCTTCTTAATATCAGGTGCCCAAATGCTTCCTAAATATTCTTTCAGGGCGAAACTGATAGGCTCCCAGTTTACAAGATCCGTGCTGTGAAAAACCACAAGGCCCGGAACGTAGTCGAAAGCCGAATGAGTCATGTAGTAATCGTTGCCTTCTCGCATTATTGAAGGGTCGGGATAGTCTCCGCCAAGCACCGGATTAGTGTAGGTTGCTTGTGCGTTTACGGATGTCAAGGCCATTGTCCATGCGGCCAAAGCCATTGCGATTTTTTTTAGTTTCATATTTTCAGTTTTATTGTTAGGTCTTGTTTTTAAAGGTTTGTAGACTTTATTTTCCCGGCCAGCCTCATGTACTTTGCTGTTCAAGCAGAATAATTTGGGGCGCCAAATGCGTTTGCTTTATGCCACAAAAGTACGAATAATATTCCGTATACGTGTCTTTTTTACACATATTTTATAGGTTTTTATTGATGAAAGATTTTTCATATTATAAAATAAAAGGCAATATCAATTCATTTTCATGCCAAAATTTTCCGCAAGTATTGAAAGAAAAAGCTATCTTTGCATTCAGAATCAATCTAGCAAATTTATTTTATGATAAAGAAAACATTGTTTTTATTGTTGGCCGTATTTCCGTTAGCCATCCATGCTCAGACCTTTGGTGAGTGGCATAACATGTCGGTCAACGAAGTAAACCGGTTTCCTCTCCACACCAACTTCTTCACTTTCAGTCCCTCTGACAATTGGACTGAGGCCGACAAGACTAAGTCTGACAACTACCTTTCTCTTAATGGCACATGGCAATTCACGTGGGTAGCCAATGCCGACGAGCGTCCAAACTACTTCTATAAGACCGATTACGACGACTCTAAGTGGAAGAAGATGCCCGTCCCCGGCATTTGGGAGATGTACGGTTTTGGCCAACCGGAATACGTTAACATCGGCTTCGCCTGGCGTGGCCACTTCAAGGGAACGCCGCCTGAGGTTCCTGTAAAGGACAATCACGTAGGTTCCTACCGTCGTTGGATTGACATTCCGCAGTCGTGGGACGGCCGTCAGGTCGTAGCCCATTTCGGAAGTGTAACCTCTAACATCTATCTTTGGGTTAACGGTCAGTATGTCGGCTATACCGAAGATTCGAAAGTGGCCGCCGAATTCGACATAACTAAGTATGTTAAACCCGGTCGCAACCTCATAGCCTTTCAGACCTTCCGCTGGTGTGATGGCTCTTGGTGCGAGGATCAGGACTTCTGGCGCCTCAGTGGGGTAGGCCGCGACTGCTATCTCTACTCCCGCAACAAGGCAAACCAGCTGACAGACATACGCATTACTCCCGATCTTACCGACAACTATCAGAACGGACGGCTCGACATACAGGCTTGGGTTAAGGGCAAGAACACTGTTCCTGTGTTCGACTTGCTCGATGCCGATGGTAACAATGTGGGCCATGCGACAGGCAAACCCGACAATACCGGCAAGGTGGCGGCATCCATCGTGCTTACCAATCCGCACAAGTGGACAGCCGAAACGCCCTATCTCTATACGCTTGTTACCAGTGTTGAAGGTACGGCCTTTAGGCCTCAATCAACCGTTGGCAAGGGCAAGCTGGGCAGAAGGCAGAAAGTTGCCATTCAGAAAGATGTGACCACTACCTACGGGGTTGTGCCTCTGAATGTGGGCTTCCGTAAAGTTGAAATAAAGAACAGTCAGCTGCTCGTCAACGGCAAGCCCATTCTTATCAAGGGAGCCAACCGCCACGAGATGGACCCTGACCGTGGTTACGCCGTAACCCCAGAGCGAATGCTTCAGGACATCAAGATAATGAAGCGGCTCAACATCAATGCCGTGCGCACGTGCCACTATCCCGACAATCCACTGTGGTATGACCTGTGCGATGAATATGGCCTCTACGTTGTGGCTGAGGCCAACCAAGAGAGCCACGGACTGGGCTACAAGGACAATTCAATAGCCGGAACGCCCCTCTTTGCCAAGCAAATCATGGAGCGCAACCAGCACAATGTGTCAATGCAGTTCAACCATCCGAGCATCATTATATGGAGTCTTGGCAACGAAACCAAATACTCCAAGAACTTCGATGATGCCTACGATTGGATTCGCAATCAGGATTCCAGCCGCCCCATACAGTACGAGCAGGCCGGAGTTAATGGTCGTGCCAACGACATTTTCTGCCCTATGTACTACCCTGTGGACAAGTGTGAAGAGTACGCTGCCAACCCTCAGAGCGTGAAACCGCTCATACAGTGCGAGTATAACCACACCATGGGCAACTCGGGAGGCAATCTCAAAGAGTATTGGGAGCTCATTCGCAAGTATCCAAAATATCAAGGCGGATTCGATTGGGACTTTGTCGACCAGGCCTTGCACCTTAATCCTAATCCCGACGCAACGCCTTCTCTGGCCCAATATGAGGCTAAGGCCGCCTCTTTGCAGCCAGGCACAGGCCGGCAGGAGAAGTACTGCTATGGCGGAGACTATAATAGCTACGACCCTTCAGATGTAAACTTCAACTGCAACGGCATAATCGGTCCTGACAGACAGCTGAATCCGCACGCCTATGAACTGGCTTATCAGTACCAAAATATATGGGCTACGGCCAAAGATTTTGATGGCATGTCGGCAAATGTTGATATCAGGAACGAGTATTTCTTCCGTGATCTTAGCAACTACTCCATGCATTGGACCGTTCTTTGCTATGGCGAGCCTGTAGACAGCGGTGTGGTGGCCAATCTCGACGTTAAGCCACAGCAGGTGGGCACCTATCACATAAGCTCAAAGGCATGGGGCGACCTTCTTAACATCGATTTCAAGCTGAAAACTGCCGAACCGCTTATGGGCAAGGGGCAGACAGTGGCGTATTCTCAGATAGAAACAGTAGAAGAGTCGGCTGTTGATTCTGCTTCGGTTGAGCAGGAATACGAGCTGAAGGTTGTTGACAAGAAGCGCAATCCCAACATTACCATAACCTACAAGTATGGCAAACAGAAAGACTATGCGGTGATTTCGTTCGACCGTGCCACAGGTTTCCTGTCAGAATATAAGGTGGGCGGAAAGAGCATATTGGCCGAGGGCGGAACCATAAAGCCCAATTTCTGGCGTGCTCCTACTGACAATGACATGGGAGCCAATCTGCAAAAGCTGTTCCGGGTGTGGAAAGACCCAGAGATGAAGCTCATTTCTCTTACAGCAACAAATAATAAGAAAGCCAGAACCGTAACGGTCAAGGCCTTGTACGACATGCCTCAAGTGAGCGCAAAGCTTACCATGACCTACTATATAATAGATTGTGGCACTATGACCATTAACGAGCATCTGGATGCCGACAAAGCAGCCAAGGTTAGCGACCTCTTCCGCTTCGGACTTGTGGCTCAGTTACCTTATGGCATGGACAAGAGCCGCTATTATGGCCGTGGACCGGTGGAGAACTACAGCGACCGCAAGGACTGCATGCGACTTGGAATATACAGTCAGACTGCCGACGAGCAGTTCTATCCCTACATCCGGCCACAGGAAAACGGCACCAAGAGCGACATGCAATGGTGGATGCAGACCGACAACGACGGCTTCGGACTGAAGGTTGTAAGCTATTCGCCCTTCTATGCCTCGGCCCTGCACTACAATATAAGCGATCTCGACGAGGGATTGGTCAAGCACCAAACCCACAGCTATCAGGTTCCGAAGGCCAAAACCACCAACCTCTTCCTCGACGGTGAGCACTATGGCGTGGGCGGAACCAACTCATGGGGACAGTGGCCGCTTGAGAAGTACCGCGTGCATTATGGCAACAAGGACTTCACAGTAACGCTTACGCCCATTGGTGACAATGATTAATAATAACAAAAGTTCTTGAAAGCAAAACCGGGAATGGCACTTCGTGGCTGCCGTTCTCGGTTTCTTTTTGGCCTGCTTTGGTCAGATAGGGCGCACTGTATTGCCGGCAAAAATACTACTAAACCGTAATTATTGCAAGTCAGAGCACCACGTTACGGAAATTATAACTATATTTGCAATGTCTTACCTAATTTATATTATACAGCCATAGCAATCTGGTGGAAGCGCGAAGCAGCTGCTGCCGTTTGCCTGACCAATTGCTTTTGGACTCAGAATCATCATCTTTAAAAGTGAAAATCATCTTAACAGCAAACCATGAACAAAAAAATCCTTTGTCTTTTGGCCTTTGCCGGCATTGCGCTTGGCCTGCAGGCCCAACCCGCAGTTAGCGGCAACGACATCACCTATACCCATGGCACGAGCACATTGCGCATATCCATGTGTGGTGAAACAATGTTTCGGGCCACTAAAACTGCCGATGCCACCATGCCTGAAAACGAGAAGTGGATGGTGGTAAACTATGATTTCAATCCGGTAAAGTTCACTGTGAGCGGCAACGACATTACTACCTCACAGCTGAAGATACACGTTGAGGCCACCCCTTGGCGCATAACGGTGAGCAATAGCTCAGGTGTGGTCTACCGTGAGGTAAGCTCCACGGTCTCTGAAGACAGCGTGGCCAACGTGGTGGCAATGAATCCTAACGAGCATTTCTTCGGATTTGGCGAGCGCATGGACCATCTCGACCAGTTGGGGCAGCGGGTTCACCTCGACGTAGGGCTGGGCAGCGGGCCCAAACCGGCCGTAGGAGGCAAGGATATATTACGGGCCAACTACTGCCCCGTGCCGTTCATGCTGAGCAATAAGGGCTACGGCGTGTTCTTTCACACAGCCATGCCAAACGACTGGGACATGGGCTGGACCGACAACTCGCTCTATTCGTTCTCTGCTCAGGGCGGCCCCAACGATTACTACTTCATCTTCGGTCCCTCTATTGAGCGGCTATTGCAACAGTATCAGGCACTTACCGGCAAGTCGCCCATGATGCCCCGCTCGGCATACGGACTCCATGTAGGCAGTTATAGCGGCGGTACATGGGGCCATGAGAGCGAAGTTTCCGACACCTATGTACGCAATCTGATAGCCCGTCTCAGGGCTGAGAAGATACCGTTCGACTTGCTCTGGCTCGACTCCACATGGCGAAACTTCACCAGTCTGGGCAATGGGGGCTGCTCGTTTGAGTTCCAAGACACCTTTACCGACCCGAAAGGAATGGTCGATTTTGCCACAAAGAACCACGTAAGCATGTTCGGTTTGCACATACGCTCACTGATAGACAACGGCCGTCACAACACTCTGCTCGACCAGGCGCGCCGTGGCGGCTACACCATTGACGACGGCCGGCACAACGCCATTATAAACTTCTTCAGCCCGAAGGCCGTTAACTGGTGGTGGAACAATGCCGCCAAGCGCGTAACCGGACTTGGAGTGAAATTCTTTAAGACCGATGTGGGCAGTGCCCTCCGCTTCAGCAATCCCACTGTTGAGCAGAAACAGCTGCACAATCTCTTCCCCATAGCCTATGCCAAGGCACCTTATGAGCTCTTTGCCAAGCTGAACGGGCAGCGCGGATTTGACCATACACGCGAGGGTTACGCCGGAATACAGCGCTATCCCTTTATATGGGCCGGCGACTGGGGCTCGGAGTGGCAGTGGTTTGAGCCGGTCATCAGGGGCGGTTTAAACATAGGTCTGTCGGGAGTGGGCTACTGGAGCCACTGCATGGGAGGCTTTGAGCAGTACTCAGCTTATGATACCGACCTCTATTTGCGGTGGTGTCAGATGGGCATGTTCTCACCTGTGGCAATGCTTTTCGGCATGGATCACCCCCGCTACCATGCCCCTTGGACCTACGGACCCGATGCTGAGCGCATCTTCATCAAGTACGATTCGCTGCGCTACACGTTGCTACCCTACATCTATACCGAAGCTTTCAACATGTACAATACCAGCCGTCCGCTCATGGCCCCACTGCTCTACGACCACACAAGCGATGTGCTTACCTATAATATCACCGACCAGTACATGTTCGGCCGGCACATAATGGTTTGCCCTGTTACGGTTAAGAACGCCCTCTCCCGTCCCGTCTACTTCCCCGGAGGACAGTGGGTAGACTTCTGGACCGGTGAGCGCATAGCGGGAAGGCAGAGCAAGTCGTTTCTCACACCTATCGAACTGATGCCCATATTTCTGCGTAGGGGAGCCATTATTCCTCAACAGGAGGCCATGCAGTGGGTCAACGAGAAGCCGGTTGGCACCATTACGCTCATGGTATATCCGTCAGAGCACTCTGATTACGAGCTTTACGAGGACGATGGCACCACCGACGATTACAAGAAGGGCATATTCTCAACCACGAAAATTGAGAGCCGGCTAAGCGATGGCCGCTGGACGCTGACAATAAACCGGCCCGAAGGCAAGTTCAAGGCTGCCGCTCACAACTACGCTGTGAGTGCATGGCTCGACTCAAAACCCTCAAAGGTAACGGTAAACGGCAAGGAACTTACCGGCTGGACCTACGATGAAAAGCTGCGTTTGCTCCATGCCGACATGGGAATTAGCAATAACAACAACATAACTTTAACGGCAGAATAAAACCATGAATAGATTTTCGGCATTGGCTATCATGCTTATGGCAGGCATCAACATTGTTGCACAGAATTATAAAGCACTGCGTTTCAACAGTGCCAACACGCTTTTCAACTACGAGATGTTGGCCGTTCATGAGGCCAATCAGCAACGTGCCGGCAACCTGACGCAGGCCTTGCGGAGCAAGGAGTCGCTGATGGAGTATTGCCGTCAGGCCCGCACCAGGCTCAAGGAGCTGTGCGGCCCGCTGCCCGAACGTGGCAAGATAGAGGCTCGCACCGTGGGCAAAATCAAGGCCACGGGCTATAACATTGAGAAGGTAGTATTCCGCAGTGCCCCCGGACGCTATGTCACGGCCCATCTCTATATGCCGCAGGGCGCTGCCGGTCGTGTGCCGGCATGTATCGAAATGTGCGGCCACGGGCTCAACGGCAAGGGCAACGGCTCGCTGCTGGCTGAGCTTATGGCCACCAATGGCATTGCCGTGCTGGTGGTTGACCCCATAGGGCAGGGCGAGCGGCAGCAGACAATAAACAATGAAGGCGTCAACCTTACGCGCGGAGTTACCACCGAGCACACGCTGCTTGCGCCCGCCTACATGCTGCTTGGCACTAATCTGGCGGCACAGGAGTACTTCGACAACAGCCGCGCCATCGACTATCTGCTCACCCGTAGCGATATTGACGCCGACCGCATTGGCTGCTACGGATTTTCTGGTGGTGGCACTCAGGCTGCTTATCTCATAGGGCTCGACGACAGGATTAAGGCCGGTTGCGTGGGCTTGTTCTTCTCTTCGCGCGAGCGTACGCTCGAAACGCAGGGCCCGAGCGATGGCTGTCAGTGGATGGCTGGAGAGGGAAAGCAGCACATTGAAATTGCCGACATGGCGCTGATGAATGCTCCGCGGCCTTTCCTCGTGCTCGATGGACTTTACGATTTTGTTGATCACTGGGGCGCTCTGCGTGGCTTCGACGAGCTACGCCGGTGCTACGAGGTGCTGGGATGCCTGGAAAGGGTGAGCCAATACTACTGTGAGGACGGCCACGCCACGCCCCCCGACGTGCGCGACCGTATGGTTAGGTTCTTCCGTCACTGGCTTCTTGCCGACGACTCGCAGCCCCGTGAGGTGGTGCCATATCGTGGTACTGACATGAATTGCACCAAGAAGGGGCAGGTTAACCTTGAATTTGCCGATGCCGAAAGCACCATGCAGGCGTGTGCGACGACCATGACCGCCCTTGACTCACAGCGCAAGGCTTTCTGCTCTCAGCCCATATCGGAGGTCAGAAAGCAGTTGGAGCAGTTGCTGGGCATGCCCAATCTGGCTGAGAGCAGTGTGGAAATAGTGCCCACCGGCTCAAGTCAGCTGCGTGATGCAAGTGAGTATCGCTTCCAGCTCAACCGCCGCGGGCAGATGCCGGTGCCGGTAGTGGTTCGCGTTCCGTTCAATGCGGGAGCGCGGTCTGAGGTGGTTCTGCGGCTGAGCGACCTTGGCAAGGACGCTGTTCTGGCTGAGACCGACGCCACCGATGCCGTGTCTGACGGCAACATAACTGTGGTTGCCGACCTCAGGGGCATGGGCGAAACGGCCGATGGCTGGCAATACAACCTCTCTAAGTATTGGAACCGTGAGTACAGACTTGACGGAGTGGCTTTCCATATGGGCCGTCCCATGGTTGGGCAGAGGGTTACCGACGTGCTATCGCTGCTCGATTTCTGTGCCAAAGAGGAGCTTCTGAGGGGCCATAAGGTGAGTGTGGTGGCCGATGGGGCCTGTGCCGTGGCCGTGGCCCATGCTGCCGTGCTCGACGATAGAATAAGTTCGGCCTCGCTTACCAATACTCTTAAGACTTGGCGCGGCTACATTGAGAATCTCTTGCAGCGCGACATGATGGCTAATGTGGTGCCGGGGGCTCTCCGCTTCTACGATATTCCCGACCTTTTGCGCCTCTCTGCCGGCCGTGTTCGTATAGACGACTAAACCCGTAGGCTACAGTCAAGCACTGTCTTTGGCATGTGAGCCATCAATGCCGGCGGTCAATCATGTGGCAGTGTGGCTGAGCCTGTGGTACCGATTGAGCCATTGAGTCCGGAGGACTCATCGCTGCATTAACCCCGTCTCATCATGCGGA
>CAZUWO010000083.1:0-13969 GCA_964623995.1 uncultured Prevotella sp.
CAAAGGGGAAAAAGGAAGCTCATATGAGACCTTCCTTTTTCTGATTTTAGAGTTTGAGAATTACGCTATAGGCATCCGTGCTGGGCTACATTACATTAATAATGTGTAACCCACTTTATTTCGATATTTTTTTATTAACCAACACATCAAAAGTTGTAAATCGATTACAGCACTTCTGTAACCTCGTTACGGAACTCCCGTAATCACGTTACGAAACTTCTGTAATCACATTACGGCACTTCCGTAATTACATTACGAATATCTTGTAATAGAATTACGACTATAAGGCCAGCCAAAACAAAAGCGGGAGAACGAACCAAATGCGTCCGTTCTCCCGCTATGAATTATGTTCTCTAAAACTCGCAGGACATATTTCAAACTTAAAAAGTCTAATATAAGTTCTGCGATTGCATATTTTTCAAGACTTTAAGCTTTATCAGCACGCTTACGCTCCAAATGGTCCAATATTATCTTACGCATGCGAATACTCTTAGGTGTTACCTCAACATATTCATCGCTCTTGATGTATTCGAGGCACTCCTCAAGGCTCATTTCTGTCTTTGGTATAACTCTGGCCTTCTCGTCAGAGCCACTTGCACGCACGTTGGTAAGCTGTTTAGACTTGGTTACGTTTATCACGAGGTCGTTATCGTGCACATGTTCGCCTATCACCTCACCACCATAGACCTCATCTCCTGGGTCAATGAAGAACTTGCCACGGTCCTGCAACTTGTCAATACTGTAGGCATAGGCCGTTCCTGTTTCCAAAGCTATGAGCGAACCATTAACTCTGCGCACTATTTCACCCTTATATGGCTGATACTCCTTGAACCTATGAGCCATTATTGCCTCACCTTGCGATGCCGTAAGCACGTTGGTTCGCAATCCTATAATGCCACGAGAAGGAATGTCAAACGTTATGTTCACGCGGTCGCCTTCGGTGTCCATGCCCGTAAGCTCACCCTTTCGGCGAGTTACCATGTCCACCATCTTACTGGAAAAGTCCTGAGGCACGTTGATGGTAAGTTCCTCTATAGGCTCGCATTTCTGCCCGTCTATCTCCTTGTAGATAACCTGCGGCTGGCCCACTTGAAGTTCAAAGCCCTCACGACGCATAGTTTCAATGAGCACACTTAGGTGCAACACGCCACGGCCGCTTACTATCCACTTATCGGTAGTGCCCTCAACGTTGCGCACACGCAATGCCAAGTTCTTCTCAAGTTCCTTTTGCAGACGGTCGCCTATATGGCGTGAGGTGCAATATTTGCCCTCCCGGCCAAAGAAAGGGGAGTCATTGATGGTGAAAAGCATACTCATCGTGGGCTCATCTACTGCTATCGGAGGCAGAGGTTCAGGATTTTCAAAGTCTGCTATTGTGTCTCCGATCTCAAAATTCTCCAGTCCGATAACTGCACAGATGTCCCCACTCTCCACTTGGTCAACTCTTTTGTGGGTCATTCCCTCAAAAGTGTGAAGCTCTTTTATCTTTGTCTTCTCCTGAGTTCCGTCTCTGTGGCAGATGGTAATGTTCATTCCGTCACGCAACACGCCTCTATGAACCCTTCCTACAGCAATACGGCCAGTGTAATTTGAGTAATCGAGACTCGTGATGAGCATCTGCGGAGTGCCGTCGATATGTTTCGGGGCGGGAATAACCTTTACAATGAGGTCGAGCAGATAATCTATGTTGCCTGTAGGCTTATTGTAATCCGGTCCCATCCAACCCTGTTTGGCCGATCCATAAACTACAGGGAAGTCCAGTTGATCCTCTGTTGCGTTAAGATCGCACATCAAGTCGAACACCATTTCATAGACTTCTTCAGGGCGACAGTTAGGTTTGTCCACCTTGTTGACCACTACTATTGGTTTCAAACCTATTTGAAGAGCCTTCTGCAGCACAAAACGTGTTTGCGGCATTGGGCCTTCGAAGGCATCAACCAGCAGCAAGCAGCCATCAGCCATGTTGAGGACACGCTCTACTTCACCTCCAAAGTCGGAGTGGCCCGGCGTATCCAGAATGTTTATCTTGGTTCCTTTCCAGTTGATTGAAACGTTTTTTGAAAGAATAGTTATACCTCTCTCGCGCTCCAAGTCGTTGGAGTCGAGCACTTCGCCACTGTTATCTTGTCCATCTCGGAACAGTTTTCCGGCGAGCATCATCTTGTCTACCAACGTGGTCTTGCCGTGGTCGACATGCGCAATAACGGCAATGTTTCTAATGTCTTGCATCGTTTACCTTAAAAAATAGCTATTTCAATTTGGCTGCAAAATTACAAAAAAATATTCACTGCATGAAAATAATAACCCGAACTTTAAGATTATAAGCGCCGATAAATGTTAACAATGCTAAAAGAAAAGCGGAATAAGGAGCCCGACGTGGCTTTATAAAATCAAAAATGAGTACCTTTGCACCGCAATTTCGGAAAATCCGATGCATTCGAAGTTGCTGTCTGTTGTGATTAAGGCAGACAAGCGGCCGAAAGATGTAATTTGCAAACAACATTAATCAAATTTAAAACATGTACTTAGACAAAGAGAAGAAGGCTGAGATTTTCAACCAGTACAGCTTCACAAAGAATGCTACCGACACAGGTTCACCTGAAAGTCAGATTGCATTGTTCACTTATCGTATCAAGCATCTCACCGAACACGTGAAGAAGAACCACAAGGACTTCGTTACCACCCGTTCGCTGACACAGCTCGTTGGCAAGCGCCGTGCTTTGCTTAACTACCTCTACAAGCGCGATATCACACGCTACCGTGCCATCATCAAGGAGCTTGGCCTGCGTAAGTAATAGGCTGAAAAACTTTTCTTAATAACCTATAAAGGCGCATTCTCTACTATCAGGGAGTGCGCCTTTACTTTTAGTCTGCTGTTAATAAAGACCGTTTGCAGCTGTAACAAGACTCTGGGAGAGCTATTTTTAAAATTGTTTATGAGGTAATTTTACTTGCTACGGCATAAGCGCCTTACCGTCATTAGTAAGATAATCCTCTATTTCGTAAGGATAGAACTCACATTCAGGCATTCCCATAGCGTAGGCTCCAATTTCATATGGTTGATAAACGAATCTTATCTTTCCATTCCCCGCAAGGTAAGGAGCAGCCTTAGGCATGGGCACCGGCTCCTGTGTGAAGTGCAGTCCCTTGTTCAAATCCACATTCTTACGTAATTTTTCTGTTACCATTTTCATTAATTCTGGCGACTCTTTAACCAACGTCAGCCGTCTGCCAGTAGCCTTATCGAAAGTAGCACCATCACAGAAGGCCATGCCATGGGCACCTCCTAAAAACACATAACCACTCGTTTCATAGCTAACCATATTGTCATCTTCATATACACGGACGATATTCGCTTTCAGCAAGCTATGACTTTGCGATGGCAACTGGCCGCTATCTATGGCATCCATATTAATTGTTATGAAACGGCAGTAATGCTCCAAGAAGCTTTTACCATCAGCTTTATTGGCATAAGTTGATGCAATTGCAATGTCGGCTTGCGAACCTACCAAGTCCGAAAGCCTTATTAATCTATTGCCAAGATAGGTATGCAGACTGTCAGTAAGTGCTTCCTTGGCCCCGATGGGGAAGTCTATAGTTACACTAAGGTTACGCCGACTGTCACTAAGGCTTACAAACTGATAGGAAGAGCTACTTATTTTAACATCATTACGCCATGTCGGCACCACTTTAACGGTATAATTCTTGTACTTTCGGTCAATACTCATCAAGTAGATTGGCTGTATAGTATAGCCATTATTTATACCCTCGTGCACCGTATATGTAAGAGTGAGTTCTTTTTCTCCAGTTTTCTTAACATAAACAGAATCAATTATGGTTACTTTATCAGTTTCAGGCAGAACTATGGCCAGCACTACCTGCCTCTTGAAGTTCACCGATGTGGGCTCACCATCACTGCCCATGAATGCCGCCATGCCAAATTGCGAATCAAATTCTGCCTTTGTGGTAATGAGAGGAGACGAAGGTAACGGCGCATCATCGTTGTGAAAGTAATTCTTAAGCACCGTAAATTGCACGTCGGTACCATTCTTATTATAGCCGCGAGCCATAGCAATTGACGGCACCAGCATAAGAACCGACAGGAAATAGAATAATAATCTGTTCATATTGCTTTAACTTTTTAAGAATCAAGCCATAATGACAATGTTGCAGGAATTATAGCACTACATCACCAAAGCCCTTGTTCTACATTCATATATTAAATGAAATGACAACATGAATCTTGCTTTCTGAATATGTATATTATTCTTATTGCAGAATAATATACATACATTCAGACCACAATAATGTTATTCTGGTTCACAGATAACTGAACAATGTTTCCCCTACTTACCGCTTTATCTTCTTAAGCCATTTAGGATATTTCTTCAAAACCTTTGCGGGAGCCTGTGTATACCATCCATAACCAGTGCGGCGCTCACGCTCTATATCGTACACTGACGCACGCTTCACACCATCGCGGCCACAGAAGAATGGTTTTTGAGTATCGAGATCGTAGAATCGAGCCCACATAACGTTACCCTTGTCTGGCACAACCCGCATGTCGTCAGCACCATATTTGTTTATGAAATGCTCCGTGTTGATATTCTTAATCTCATGGGTTTTGAAGAAATCAACAGCTCCATTAACAGCTTCTATAATACTGTCGGACGGATTGTCAATGCGCATCAGTAATTCAACAATATCAGCAGACTCGCCTCCATCAAACGATTCCAGCTCATAAGCACGGGCCGATGCCGGTTTCAAGGTAACCTCATCGTGCTGAGCACACCACACTGTCGGCTTGCCATCAACACGTATCTGAGTAGCCAGTATGCAGCTTACGCCCTTGTCGAAAGCCTTATGGCAACGTTGAAGCAACTTTTTGTCAAGCTTGAGAGGCGCATAAAGGCTTTTACCGGTATACAGATCCTTAAGCAGATTCATCACATTCACCATTGCATCATCATTGTATGTGATGTGAGTAGAATAGTCAAGACCATTATCTATATTCTTCTTTGGCCAGTATTGGGGCCACCCACCATTGGCATACTGGGCATTAAGCATGTACTCAACACCCTTAATAAAAGCATTACGCCAACGCTTTTCGGGTTTAGATTTATAGACTCGAGCAAGGAATTTCAGCTCTTGCGTGGTCGATTCATTGTCTATGGTCGCACCGCCCAAGCTGTTTTTCTTCTGCTGCATCTGCTCTGGAGTATAGGCAAAATGGTAATTCACGTTCTTAGCCCAACCACCAGAAGGCTGCTGATAATATACTACCCTATCGGCAATCTGCTGCGCTTCGGTTGTGGTATAAAAGCTGTCTGGCATCGAAGTCGAGACTCTTCGCCACGACATTTTCTGCACATCAAACTTCTTGTTGCTGTCTTTACCTAAACTACTGAGCCAGTCAGCCAACTCAGTGGTCCAATCATGCTTCCAGACAAAGGAGTCTTTGAATCCCCAACCATGTCCTCCTGTAGGATAAACATGAAGCGACACGGGCACTTTATTTCTTTGAAGCGCCTTGAAATAGGCTAACAATCCGGCTGAACCTACCGTATGGTCATCGGCACTCTGCATTATAAAAGCAGGCGGAGTGAGCGAATCCACATGTAAGGAGTTATCAAATTTGGTGACAAGAGAATCGGCCGGATTTTGCCCTAACAGCAACATTGTAGAACCTTTGTGACTCTTCATGTCTATAACCGGATAAAAAAGAACCTGAAAATCCGGCCGAGTATCAGCCGTATAATGTGTTGCGAGAGTCGAAGCAAGATGTCCTCCGGCCGAAGCTCCCATGATTCCGACTTTAGTTACGCCCCATTCGGCAGCATGACTGCGCATTATTCGCATTGCCTGCATGGCGTCAGCAAGTGGCACATTTGGATGTCCGTTTGGCATACGATACTTCAACACAGCATAGGTTATGCCCCTACGGTTGAACCATTGGGCCATATCTGTGCCCTCGTGGGCCATAGCCAGCCTGTAATAGCCACCACCCGGACACATTATAACAGCAGTTCCATTAGGATAAAAGCCCGGAAATACTATCAACTCAGGATCGGAAATGTTAGCCACACGCCCTGCTTCCATTTTGATTTCAGGCGTCGTAATACCGTTACTTTCGGGAGCGCCATTGGGCCAAAGCTTAAATACAAGACTGTCGGCAGCATTAACAGCCGACGCAGTCATTAAAGTTAAGATTGCAAGTAATAAATGTTTCATTGGTTATTATAGGTTTATTAGCGTTTCTGTCTGAAAAAAACTTGCATCAGCTGACGGCACTCATCAGCGAGCACACCGGTAACAAGTTCTGTCTTTGGATGAAGGAGCCTTGGACTAAACAGAGTGAAGCCTCGCTTGATATCGGCACATCCAAACATCACTCGACTGATTTGCGCCCATCCTAACGCCGCAGCACACATCGGACAAGGCTCCACCGTAACATAGATGGCACATCCCGTCAAGTACTTTCCACCAAGTTGGTCGGCCGCAGCTGTAATAGCCTGCATCTCAGCATGTGCCGTTACGTCGTGGAGAGTCTCCGTCAAGTTATGGGCACGGGCCAACACCCTCCCTCTACTGACGATAACAGCCCCCACTGGCACTTCTCCTTGAGCCGCAGCCAACTCTGCCTCTTTCAAGGCAAGCCTCATAAAGTGTTCATCCTCATTCATACTGCAAAAATAATAAAAATATTTTGTTCGTCCATTACTATTCATTATCTTTGTAATCAAAATAAGCCACAGACCATGGCAAGGCACAACGACATCGGCAAATGGGGAGAAGAGTTGGCCACAAGCTTTCTTGTTGACCAAGGATACATCGTCATGCAACGCGACTGGCATACAGGTCATCGCGACTTAGACATTGTTGCGACCGATCCACAAACCAACGAATTGGTATTTGTTGAAGTGAAAACGCGGTCTGACAACAGAATAGCTGAACCCGAAGAAGCTGTCAACTACCGTAAAATGCGCTCATTGATGCTTGCCGCAAATGCTTACATAAAAGCCTACCATATTGATACCGAATGCCGTTTTGATGTGGTCAGTATCGTGGGAACCCCTGATACACAGTTCGAAATAAAGCTTATTAAGGATGCCTTCAATCCATTACTACTCTGAACCATGAACACCCAAATAATAAGATTAAAGGAAACAGACTCTACCAATAATTATATTAAGAGCTTGACTGACAATGGTAGTACTGACGATATGACGGTAGTAGTAGCCGATTATCAGTCAGCCGGACGCGGCCAAGGTTCTAACACATGGCTAAGCGAGCCTGGCAAGAATCTGCTTTTCAGTCTTAGGGTTCATCCTACCATGGTTCCTGTGGCTCGACAGTTCCTACTTTCTATGACTGGAGCACTGGCTCTGAAACAGGCTCTCGATACTTTCACTGACGGATTCAGCATGAAATGGCCAAATGATATATACTGGAACGATCGGAAACTCAGTGGTACGCTGATAGAAACGACACTTGGTGGCGGACATATAAAACAATGTGTGTTTGGAGTTGGCCTCAATGTGAATCAGGAAGCATTTCCTCCCAGCCTTCCAAACCCCGTATCGCTATATCAGATTATTGGTCATGAAACAGACAGAGAAGACCTTCTTAAGCTCATTCTCAATAAGTTCGAAAGTCTTTGGCCACTCATTTCTTTCGGTGGATATGCCGACATCTCAGCCATGTATCACGAAGGGCTCTATCGTGGGCACGGCTATCACACGTTCAAAGATGCCAATGGAGAGTTTGAAGCTGCCATAGTCGAGGTGGAAGATGACGGCCATCTGGTAGTTCACGACCGCGAAGGAGTTGTCAGAAGATATGCCTTCAAGGAGATAGAATTCATAATTTAAAACAACATATCAGCATTATGGTTAAGTTTAAGAGAATATTATTAAAGCTCTCCGGAGAGAGTTTGATGGGCAATCAAGGTTTTGGAATAGACCCAGAACGCCTCTCCGATTATGCCAGACAAATAAAAGAAGCTCACGATAAGGGTGTGCAGATAGGCATTGTAATAGGCGGTGGCAACATATTCCGTGGCTTAAGTGGGAGTCAAAAGGGCTTCGACAGAGTCAAAGGCGACCAGATGGGCATGTGCGCCACTGTTATAAATTCACTTGCTCTCAGTTCTGCCCTCGGCGCTTTAGGCGTAAAGACCAAAGTAATGACGGCAATACGCATGGAGCCTATCGGCGAATTCTACAACAAGTGGAATGCCATTGAAGCACTGGAACGTGGCTACATCTGTATATTCTCAGCCGGAACGGGTAATCCTTACTTCACTACCGACACCGGAGCATCGCTTCGCGGCATTGAGATAGAGGCCGATGTAATGCTGAAAGGCACTCGCGTAGACGGCATTTATACCGCCGATCCGGAAAAAGACCCAACTGCCAAGAAATTCAACAAAATAAGTTACGATGAAATATACGACCGTGGCCTGAAGGTAATGGATCTCACTGCCACCACCATGTGCAAGGAAAACAACTTGCCAATCTACGTATTCAACATGGACGTAGTGGGCAATCTGAAGCGCGTTCTTGATGGTGAGGAAATCGGAACATTGGTTTATTGAGTTTTTACACCACATAATGAAGATAAATAAAAGCTATGAATTAAAACTCTGTCTGGCAGCATTCATGCTGCTCTTGCCGTGCTTTGCCATGGCAGGACGGTTTGTAACGCGGTTTGAAAAGGGTGCAAGGCTTGCTGTAAAAGGTAACGACATATACATAACCAATTGGAATTTAGAATGGCCGGTGTTGCTTGACAATGATTCTACCGTTAATCTTGCCGACACCCTTAGCCGTATTGCATTTGGAAAAGCATTGCCTTCGCTTGCCGAAACACTTAATTCTTTAACCCCAGAAGGGGCTAAAACGCTCGATAAAATGCCAGATGGAAGCAATTACAACATCACTTATACCAATGCTGAAGTGAAGATTCTGTGGTATGAACAAGGTAAATACATCACACTGTCTGCCACAGGACAGATAAGGAAACAGGATGGAACAGTGATTTTTAGCCGTAGGAAAATTTTCACATATGACCTTACTGCATATCGGGAATTAACAAAAACCGACTTCTTTAAACCATCTTGCCTGAAGCATAACGAGAACTCACAAATGCTTTATGAACTCATAGCAAACTGCTCTAATGTCTCTACCTCAACGCTGATAACATGGGACAAAACCGTAGCCTCGCCTTCAATTGTCGGAAATTCAATATTCTTCGACTTGACAGAAGCCACAGAATTAAGCGAGCCAATGCAGTATTCTACAGTTCCTGCAAGTACATTGTCGGCTTTGTTCTTCTCAAAGAACTTCAGAAAATGGCTTACCGTGAAAGTTCAACAGAGTAATGAGACTATCCAGAAGGAAAGAAACTCTAGAGAACTTGACGACCTAACGCCCGAAAAAGGAACTACTGAAGCTAACACAGACGCAAATGTTCAAGTCTACGATGGCGGCTACAAGAAGCTGATGACAGATATTGGGAATCTACTTAAAAGCAGTGACGTTTCCTCTTTCAGTAGTCGCGACAACAAAACAGTTGTCAGTTTCATAGTTGAAAAAGACGGATCCATAAGCAACATCACAATTCTTAAGCCCATGAATGCTTCTTCTGACAGGGAAATAGCTAACGCATTAGCCGCCACAACTGGATGGAAACCACTGAAAAAAAACGGAGAAGCCACCAGAATGAAAATGACTATCCCCTTCAGCTTCGTCATGAAGTAACATAATTCTTATAAAGAGCATTCCATCACAACACCCCTATTACCCTAAGATTGCACTAATATAAAATTAATTTATAAACCTCATTAATACTCACCCCCTAGACTGTTCTGTAGAACAATTTAGGGGATTTTTGTTATAAGAGCAACCTTGTCAATGCAAAAAACTTATGCAATTGCATAAAATTTACAGTAAAATTCGGTAATTTTGCAACGCAAAAAGAACTATAATAATATAAGCGTATGAAAAGAATTGTTCTGATAGCGCTGACTGTTATCATCTCTACAGCAGCCATCGCACAGTCAAAAGTCTATTTGACTCACGAGATTTCGCCATCCGCACTCGTTAAAATCTATAAGGCTTTAGGCGTTCCTGCCAAAGGGCGTGTTGCCGTAAAAATAAGCACCGGCGAAGGTTCCAACCCCAATTATCTTAAACCCGAACTGATAAAAGACCTGGTTTATGAAGTTGACGGCACTATAGTCGAGAACAATACAGCCTACGGTGGTGACCCGAACGATGTAAGAAACAACACCGCTAACCATTGGAAGGTAATTGAGCGCCACGGATTTACCAAGTATTTTCCTGTGGATATCATGGACGAATACGATGAAATCCGCATCCCAGTGCGCGACCACACCCACCTCAACTACGACATAGTGGGTGGCCATCTTGCCAATTATGACTTCATGATAGCCCTCAATCACTTCAAGGGACACCCAATGGGTGGTTACGGAGGTGCACTTAAGAACCTTTCTATCGGCTGTGCGAGCCAGAACGGAAAGGCATATATCCACTCTGCCGGTAAGATGACAAAGCTTGATATGGGCAAGTTGTGGACTCCGGAATACGTAGGCAACCAAGACGGATTCCTTGAAAGCATGGCCGCTGCTGCACAAGCTGTAGTTGATTACTTCAAGAAGGAGAACGGAATCATCTACATCAGTGTGATGAACAATATGAGTATAGACTGCGATTGTGTTGACCATCCAGCCCCAGTCAAGCTTAAAGACTACGGAATTTTGGCCTCAACCGACCCTGTTGCTCTCGATCAAGCTTGCGTTGACATAATAAACAACCAGAAAGTAACGGCCGAAAACGACCCAACCGACTTGCTTAAGCGCATTGACAAGCAGCATGGAACCCACACAATAGACTGGGCCGAGAAGATCGGATTGGGCAGTAAGAAGTATGAAATCGTGAATATCGACAAGTAATCAAACCACAATAATAATTAAAAGGCAGGCTCTTTAGAACCTGCCTTTTTTGTTTCTTATATTTCTATCACCTATTTCAATGTGAGTTCCACCGGACAATGGTCACTTCCAAATATCTCTGTATGTATAGAAGCGCCATCTACCCTATCGGCAAGTCGGTTGGAAACAAGGAAATAATCAATGCGCCAACCAGCATTTTTCTCACGTGCGTGGAAACGATATGACCACCAACTGTAGGTAACATCATCGGGATGAAGACTGCGAAACGTATCAACAAAGCCTGAATCGAGCAAAACGGTAAACTTGTTGCGCTCTTCGTCGGTGAAGCCGGCATTATGCCGGTTGGTCTTGGGGTTCTTAATATCTATTTCTTCGTGTGCCACATTCATGTCGCCACACACTATTACGGGTTTCTTAGCGTCAAGTTTCAACAGGTAAGCCCTAAAATCGTCCTCCCACTTCATGCGATAATCCAATCGGCGAAGCTCATTTTGCGAGTTTGGAGTATATACATCTACAAGATAAAAGTCTGCATACTCCAAGGTAATTACGCGCCCTTCGTGGTCATGTTCATCAATTCCCATGCCCAATACCACTGATTCCGGCTTGTGGCGGGTGTAGATGGCGGTGCCGGAATAACCTTTTTTGTCGGCATAGTTCCAATATGACTCATAGCCGGGAAACTGCAAGTCGAGTTGTCCTTCCTGCATTTTAGTTTCCTGAAGGCAAAAGAAGTCGGCATCAAGTTTGCGGAAGCTCTCCTCAAAGTCTTTGCCAACGCAGGCACGAAGCCCATTAACGTTCCACGAAATGAATTTTAGCATGGCTCAGTTCTTTAGTAAATGTTATCTCTCCGAACGCAAAAGGTTCATGAATTCTTCACGGGTCTTGGCCTGATTGAAGGCACCGCTGAAGGCGCTTGTAGTGGTAATGGAGTTCTGTTTTTCCACTCCGCGCATCTGCATGCACATGTGTTTTGCCTCAAGCACTACCATAACACCAAGCGGTTTAAGTGTTTGCTGTATGCATTCTTGTATTTGTTCTGTCAGCCTCTCTTGCACTTGCAGTCTGTGACTGTATATATCAACCACCCGTGCAATCTTGCTTAGGCCCGTAATATAGCCATTGGGGATATAGGCCACATGGGCTTTGCCATAAAAAGGCAGCAAGTGGTGCTCGCAAAGTGAATAGAAATTGATGTCCTTCACTATCACCATCTGGTTGTATTTCTCCTCAAACAGAGCATCAGTCAACACCTTATGGGCATCCTGAGTGTAGCCACGGGTCAGCACCTGCATAGCTTTGGCCGCACGCATAGGTGTCTTCAACAGTCCTTCCCTGTCGGTATCCTCGCCCAACAGGCGTAGTATTTCTTTATAGTGAGAGGCCATTTGCTCCAAGCCCTCACGATATTGGATTTGTTCTTCCATCTTTATTAGCTTATTCTGGTTGCACTGTTATGGTTCCGGCCACCACACATGCACTCTTGTAACCCATGCGTCTTATCTGCTTCATCAGCCGTTCGGCCTCAGCATAGGTACGGAAATTGCCCACACGGCATTTCCATGAGGGAGAATAGAAGTGCACATAGACCGGCTGATCTGGGAACTTTGCCTTTATGGTATTGCCCGCTTGCTCTGCCATTTGGCGCGATTGGCGCGTGTTACTACCTGAATAGGCCTGCACACGGTAACCTTTCACCCTGCGCCACCCACGGTTCACCTTTTTGCGGACAATGGTTGTAGCTGAGTTTGTCTCTTCTTCGGTGTTCTCTTTTGCATTACGATGAGCGGCCGCAGCATGCTCTTCGTGAGCTTTTTCTTCTGTTGCCGAGGCATGAGGCTTAGCTGTTTGGCTTGCACTCTCGGCCACATGGGGGGCTACAGGCTCAACATGGGGAGCTGTTTTTTTCTCTTCCTTCACGCCGTATGGCTCATGCCGCTTGACAGTTTGGCTCTCCGTGGCCTTAGTCTTTTGAACTTGAGGTGCCGGAGTGGCAGCTTGAGTTTGCTTTGTGCCATTCACCAGCGCGTCAATATCCTTAGATTCGGTTACAACCACACGGCCTTCGCCTTGCGCACTTTTCTGTAATTTATCGGTAAATGACTGGGCACTCACCACGATGGAGGTGCAAATAAGAACTAAGAAAAGTACTACTATTCTTCTCATTGCAATTAATCAATTAATCCTCTGCCACCATTCTTGAGGTGGCAGAGGTTATAAAGACAGGTAAAATTACTTTTTCCAAGCATCGATAATGGCCTTGAAGTCGGCAGCTTTCAGTGAAGCACCGCCTATTAAGCCACCATCAATATCAGGCTTAGAGAACAGTTCGGCAGCATTACTTGGCTTACAGCTACCGCCATAGAGGATAGTTGTATCGTCAGCAGCTTCCTTTCCGTACTTGTCGGCAACGATACCACGTATGTAAGCCAGCATTTCCTCAGCCTGATCGGCCGTTGCTGTCTTGCCGGTACCAATGGCCCAGATTGGCTCATAGGCCAAAACAATGTTCTTCCACTCATCAGCCGACAGGTTGAACACACTGCCATCGAGCTCTGCTTTCACCACTTCGTTCTGCTTGTTAGCCTCGCGCTCCTCAAGGGTCTCACCGCAGCAGAAGATTACTTTCAGCCCATTCTTCAGGGCAAGCTGCACCTTCTCCTTCAGAATCTCAGGAGTTTCGTTGTAGTATTGACGACGTTCTGAGTGGCCAAGTATTACATACTGTGCGCCGGTGCTCTTCACCATGGCTGCACTTACTTCGCCTGTGTAGGCTCCTTTCTCATGATCGGCGCAGTTTTCAGCACCCAATTCTACCACCTCAGGGTTAAGAACTTGAGCCACACTGGCCAGATGGATGAACGGAGTGCAAACTATCACACCACAATTTGGCTTGTCTGCCACGAGAGCTTCGTTAATCTCTTTGGCCAAAGCCACACCGTCTTGCAGGTTCATGTTCATTTTCCAGTTGCCTGCTACAATTTTCTTTCT
>CAZUWO010000084.1:0-13604 GCA_964623995.1 uncultured Prevotella sp.
CGCCTATGCCTAACACAAAATTAGGGAACTGAAGGTAGTCTTCGGCTTCTTTGGCATTGCCCGTAAAACAATGGAAAACACCACCAGGGAGCTCGTTTTCATAGTGCTTGAATATGTGGATAAGTTCGTTTTGGGCTTTGCGACAATGTATTTCTAGTGGCAATTGGAATTCTATGCTCCATTCTATCTGGCGCTCAAAGGCGCTGATTTGCTCTTTCTCGAATTCACGACTCCAATAGAAATCAAGTCCGACTTCGCCCACTGCGATGTACTTTACAGTGCTTCGGTCGTTTCGACTGGCCACAATAGAATCATAGATGGTATCAAGAACAGAGTCATAGTCGGCCTTTACCTCTTCAGGTTGTAGTCCGGCCATAGGGTAGAGGTAGCCTTTGTGGTTGCGGCAAAGCGACATAACGGCGCTGACAGAGCCTAAATCGACCCCTGGAATGAATATCTTGGAAATGCCGGAGGCCTTTGCTCGTGCTATCACTTCCTCAACATCGTCTTTGAAATCATCTGTGTCGAGGTGGGCATGGGTATCTATTATATTGATATTTGACATTTTACTTATCCCTTTTCATGAGCATATAGGTGTACGATTTCAGCTCTTTCTTCCTGTCTTCCGATACCGACACCTTGTCGAGAAAGGTTAAAGCCTCGTCGAAATAGCTGTTTATGCGCTGCAAAGCCATCTTGTCTATGCCCAGATGATTATAGATAGCGGTAACGGCCTTTACCTTTTCGTCGCGGTTAAACTCCTTTGCCTCAATCCAATGGAGCAGTTCTTTGTGCGTATTGGTATCGGCATGGTTGAATGCTTGTATAAGCATATAGGTTTTCTTGTTTGATACTATGTCGCCACCAGTGTTCTTTCCGAACACCTTAGGGTCGCCATAAACGTCAAGCCAATCATCTTGAAGCTGGAAAGCCAGTCCCACTCGCTCACCAAAGCTATAGAGGGCATCGGCGTCGGCAGCAGGAGCGTCGGCGAGAATTGCTCCCATCTTCAGAGCGCAAGCCAGCAACACGCTCGTCTTAAGCCTTATCATTTCAATATATTCCTGCTCTGTTACGTCGAGACGGGTTTCAAAATCCATATCGTATTGCTGCCCTTCGCCAATCTCAAGGGCCGTTTCGGTGAACAGATCGAGCAGTGGTCGCAGTTTGGAATCGCTGCATTGGGCCAACCGCTGGTAAGCCAACACGAGCATGGTATCGCCCGAAAGAATTGCGGTATTGGCGTTCCACTTGCGGTGAACCGTTGCATGGCCGCGGCGAATGTCGGCATTATCCATCAAGTCATCGTGCAGAAGGGTATAGTTATGGTATGTTTCGAGGGCGCAGGCTATGGGCAAAATGCTCTTAGGATCGTCGTGATAGAGATTGTAACCCAGCATCATCAGAGTGGGACGTATGCGCTTTCCGCCCATGGAGAGAACATATTTTATAGGCTCATACAAGCTTTCTGGCTTGCGGTCGTAAGGCATGTTGTCCAGAAAATCATTAATGCTGTCAAGGATTTCGTTGGATGTCATATTATAATAGATTTATTTATTGTCAGAGTTTGAATACTATTGGTATGGCCACCATGGCCCTTGTGGGCTTGCCTTTCTCTGTACCAGGCTTCCATTTTGGCATCATTTTTATCACTCTTAGGGCTTCTGCGTCGAGCAATGGGTGGGCCGACTGAGCCACTTTGGGTGCTGTTACGGTTCCGTCTTTGGCCACAACGAACGACACAAGCACTTCTCCCTCAATGTTGAGGCTCTTGGCTTGTGGTGGATAAACAAGGTTACGGGTGAGCCATTTCATAAGTTCAACGGGACCACCAGGGAATTGTGGCAACTCCTCAACAACACGAAGCTTCATTTTATCGGCATTTTCGTCGACGGCAACAGGTTGTAAAGCCTGCGTCATATCTTCCTGTTGGCTGTTAGTGTTTGCTGTTTGTGCTGAGCCGTTGCCCTGATTTTCAGCATCGGCCGTGGTGCGGTCTATGGCTTCTATCTTTATGTTGGTTTCCACTTCTTTAGCCTTGTCGCTCACGGTAGGCTTGGTTGTGGTTGTAGGAGTGGCGTCTTTACCCTTGTCTTCCTGTGGGGCCATGGCCGGAATCATGTCGGGATCGGGGGCTATATCCTTTGGCATGTCGAAGTGGAAATCGTCTTCGCTGTCGCTCGAAGTCCATTCCAGGGCAACAAACAATACAGACAAGACCATGACCAAAGCCAGCAAAAACCTTGTGCTCCGGCTGCTTTCCAAATCGGCAGAATGAGTTTTCTTAACTTCCATTACGCACTAAAAACGCATGTTTGGCGTTATTAATAAGCTAAAGGCTATTAAGGCCATCAGCAATTCTCTCTGCAAAAGTAATGCAGATATTTGAAAAAAGGTGTAACTTTGCAAATAATTTAAGCAAAATAAATGAAAGTGCGCATTCTAATACTCCTTATAGCAGTACTGTCGACAGCTGTATTGAAGGCTCAGAACGACAGTCAGACGGCCTACAACTTTCTGAAGTTGCCGGTCAGTGCCCATGGTACTGCATTGGGAGGATACAACATATCGGTGATTGAAGATGACCCTTCGCTTGCTTTTGCCAATCCAGCACTTTTGTCTTCCGTGTCAGACAAGACACTGAGTCTTAACGGAATGACATTTATGAAAGGTGCGGTTACGGCGAGTGCCATGTTCAATCGCGTGGCCACAGAAAAGCTACAATGGGCCGTTGGCGCACAGTATGTGGACTATGGAAGCATGAAAGAGACTGACGAGAACAACCAACAGCTGGGCGATTTCTCAGCCCGCGACATAGCAGTGGAAGGCTTCCTGTCATATTTGTTGGCCAAAGATCTTGTAGGTGGTGTAACCTTGAAGTTCATAAACAGCTACATTGGCAGTTACAGTTCAATGGCAGTAGGCGTGGATTTGGGTCTTAATTACTACAATCCTGATATAGAACTAAGTCTCTCAGCAGTGGCAAAGAACCTTGGCGGTCAGGTAAAGGCATTTGAAGATGACTTTGAGAAGATGCCGTTTGACCTGCAAGTGGGCGGCACAAAGCAACTGGGAGAAACCCCATTCAGGCTCAGTGCCACAATGGTGGACCTGACTCATTGGGACTATAAGTTCATAAACCATGTGTCGTTGGGACTTGATGCCGTTCTTTCTGATAATTTTTGGCTTGGTCTGGGCTATAATTTCCGTCAGAAAAATGAAATGAGCATAACATCATCTGACGGAGAGGAGAGCACCCACATGGCCGGATTAACACTTGGTGGCGGCATACTGCTGGAGAGATTCAAGCTTAACGTAGCCTATAACCGCTACCATGTGTCCTCAAATGCATTGATAATAAACCTCGCTTATTCACTATAATGAGAAAAATAATTATAGCCATCGATGGCTATTCGTCGTGTGGTAAAAGTACAATGGCCAAGGATTTGGCCCGCGAAATCGGTTATATTTATATTGACACTGGCGCAATGTACAGGGCTGTTACGCTCTATGCGCTTAGGCATGGCATGTTTTCTGCCGGTGGAAAGCTGAACTGTGAACAGCTCGAAGCTAAATTGCCGGAAGTGAAAATAGGCTTTAAGCTTAACAAAGATACCGGTAAGCCGGAAACATATCTTAATGGCGAATGTGTGGAAAAGGACATTCGCGGCATGAAAGTATCGACTCACGTGAGCGAAGTGGCTGCTTTGCCAAGGGTAAGGGAGGCCCTTGTGGACCAACAAAGGCTGATGGGCAGAGACAAAGGCATAGTAATGGACGGTAGGGATATAGGTACTGTGGTTTTCCCTCAAGCAGAACTGAAAGTGTTTGTTACCGCATCGGCAGAAATCAGAGCTGAAAGAAGGTATAAAGAACTGAAAGACAAAGGAATCGAAGCTAACCTTGAAGAAATAATTGAAAATGTAAGCAAGCGCGATTATTTGGACACCCACAGGGCCGTAAGTCCATTACGGAAAGCTGAAGATGCTGTTGTGCTCGACAATACCAACATGACTATAGCTGAGCAGAAGCAATGGCTACTCGACCAATATAAGCAAGCGGCTATGAAAGAAGCTTGAACGGCTACAGAAAAGCTACGAAAACATACCCTTAAAATATGAAAACAATAGAGGCGTGGAATAGCTTCCACGCCTTTATTGTTTTTTACATCAACTTAAGCTCCAACCAATCCTCGGCTGTTCATAACAGCCTCGCCATAAAGAATCATGGCTTTCTGATAGGCCTTTGCAAGTTTTCTCAAATTTTCAGTAATGTATTCAAATAACTTTCTCATAATCATTTCCTTTCTCTTTTAAGTTAAACTTAGTCTCAACCTCTTCACAGAGGCCTACAATCTTTTTACCTTTTGATTTTCTTTTTTACTGTTTGCACTGCAAAAGTAGTTCCTTTTGGCCGAACAAATGACCGTTTTAGAAGATTGTGTGCGTTAACAGTATGTTTCTTGACCATAATCAATAAATGACAGTAAAAATGGAAATGTTGTCGTATCGAAGTGGCAAAAGGTCGCAATATGTACCCATGACTGTGTTTTTTGATTGGCATTGCTTTATAATACCTTCTTTTTTGCAAACTTAATTTTCCAATATTAATTATTAATAGTACCTTTGCACGGATAAAAAAATAAAGCATGCTTTTTATGAAGAAAAGAAGATGGCATTGCCTTAAGGGGCAAGAGCCAACAGCAATGGACTTGAAAATCATGGATTTGGAGAAGCACGGCAAGCTTGTACCTACGCGTGAAATGGTTAAAACACCTGAGCAGATAGAGGGAATACGCCGTGCCGGCAAGGTAAACACTGGTTGTTTGGATGCTGTGGCCGCTGCTATTCATCCGGGGATGAACACTCAAGAAATTGACGATATATGCATGCAGTATTGCAAAGACAACGGTGCACACCCGTCATGCCTAAACTATGAGGGCTTCCCAAAGAGCGTTTGCACAAGTATTAATGAGGTTGTATGCCATGGTATTCCTAAGAAGGAAGACGTATTGAAGGAAGGTGATATTGTAAATGTGGACATGACGCTCGATGTTGACGGATATTTCGGCGATGCTTCGCGCATGTTTATCATTGGCGGACATACCACACCAGAGAAAGAACAACTGGTAAGAGTAACTAAGGAGTGCCTCGACCTGGGTGCCGAAGCCGCAAAGCCATGGGGCTATCTTGGCGATATCGGCGCCGCAATACAGAAGCATGCTGAGAAGTATGGCTATGGAGTGGTACGTGATCTTTGTGGTCACGGTGTAGGCTTGGCCATGCATGAGGAGCCGGAAGTGCTCCACTATGGTCATCGTGGAACCGGTATGGTGCTTGTTCCGGGTATGGTCTTCACCATAGAGCCTATGATAAACATGGGTACTTGGCGTGTATTCATTGATGCCGACGACCCATACGGATGGGAAGTGATTACAGGAGATGAACTTCCGAGTGCACAGTGGGAGCATACTTTCCTCATGACTGAGCATGGGGTAGAAGTGCTGTCTTATTGACATTCATCCTATGTCATCTTCTGTCGCTTTCGATAATAGAAGGAAAATATAATTTATGGACAACATTTATATATTAGGTATTGAGTCCTCGTGCGACGACACTTCGGCTGCAGTGTTGCGCAATGGAGTTATTCTCAGCAACGTTACAGCATCGCAAGAGGTGCACAAGGCTTATGGCGGAGTAGTGCCAGAATTGGCTTCAAGAGCCCATCAACAGAACGTTGTACCTGTGGTTGACCAGGCAATAAAGCGCGCCGGCATAACAAAAGAACAACTTTCGGCTATTGCTTTCACACGTGGACCGGGCCTGATGGGCTCATTACTCGTTGGCGTAAGTTTCGCAAAAGGACTTGCACGCAGTCTTGACATTCCCCTTATCGATGTCAATCACCTGCAGGGACATGTGATGGCACACTTTATTAAGGAAAGCGACGACGACAACCACATGCCTCCTTTTCCTTTCCTTTGCCTGCTTGTAAGTGGTGGTAACTCGCAAATAGTGAAAGTTAATGCCTATAACGATATGCAGGTGCTTGGCCAAACCATCGACGATGCAGCTGGTGAAGCCATTGATAAATGCTCAAAGGTTATGGGACTCGGCTATCCTGGCGGTCCTATTATTGACAAACTTGCACGCCAGGGCAACCCTCATGCCTATAAATTTTCGGAACCTCACATTCCGGGGCTTGACTATAGCTTCTCAGGACTCAAGACTTCTTTCCTTTACAGTCTTCGCAAATGGATCAAGGATGAGCCTGATTTCATAGAGAACCATAAGGAAGATTTGGCCGCGAGCTTGGAATTCACCATTGTGGACATATTGATGAAAAAGCTACGCATGGCCGTAAAGCAAACCGGTATTACCCATGTGGCTGTGGCGGGAGGCGTAAGCGCAAACACAGGATTGCGCAATGCTTTCAAGGAACATGCCGCCAAATACGGCTGGACCATATATATACCACGCTTCAGCTACACCACCGACAATGCGGCAATGATAGCCTGTGTGGGTACTTTCAAGTATAAGGACCACGATTTTGCTTCAATCGATTTGCCGGCATTTTCTAAAGTAACTTTCAAATAGTATCTTTTTACACATTATTATATTATATTCTGATTATGGAATTCGAAACCAAAATACTGTCACGCCAGATAGGTGATATTCTCTATGAGTCGGGATTGACACTTAGTACTGCCGAAAGCTGCACCGGAGGAAGAATTGCCGAGGCCGTAATAGCCATCCCCGGAGCTTCTAATTACTTCAAAGGAGGCATTGTCAGCTATACCAATGAAATTAAAGAACGCCTGCTTGGTGTCAGTTCTCAAACCTTAGAGCAGTTCACTGCCGTAAGTGAGCCGGTGGCAATAGAGATGGTTAAGGGTGCAATAGAGACGCTTCAAACCGATTTTGCCATATCAGCTACGGGGCTGGCAGGCCCAGGCGGAGGTACGCCGGATATTCCTGTAGGAACCATATGGATAGGTTATGGTAAGAAAGATGACATACGCACTTTCAAGCTTGAAGGAGATTTTGGCCGTGATATAAACTTGGCAATAGCCACAAATAAGGCACTCAAGCTCTTTCTTAATTATCTGAAGGAGTTGAATATAGGCGAAGATGAAGTAACAGAGTAATTTAATAAAATATTTATTAAAAACATTGTGCTTCCGAAAATTATTTGTAATTTTGCACCCGATTTGGGCAACATGTGCCCAGACGTAAGTTATTAACAACATAAAGTCTAACTTTATTAAATTAATTATTATTTATTTTTATGTCAGATTTAAAGAACGTTCAACCGTTGGCAGACTTCAATTGGGAAGAGTTTGAGAACGGAGGAAGAACCGATGTGGCAAAGGCTGCTGAAGAGAAATCCTATGACACAACCCTGAACAAGATTCAGGAGCATCAGGTTGTGGAAGGTACTGTTACTTCCATCGACAAAAAGGAAGTTGTAGTTAATATTGGCTACAAGAGCGATGGTATCATTCCTGCAACAGAATTCCGTTACAATCCCGACCTCAAGGTGGGCGACAAGGTAGAGGTCTATGTCGAAAATCAAGAGGATAAGCGCGGTCAGCTGGTACTGAGCCACAAGAAGGCCCGCCTGCAGAAGAGCTGGGAGCAGATCAATGAGGCTTTCGACAACGACCAAGTCATCAAGGGTTACATCAAGAGCCGTACCAAAGGCGGCATGATTGTAGATGTATTCGGCATCGAAGCCTTCCTTCCCGGAAGCCAGATTGACGTTCATCCTATACGTGATTACGACGTTTTTGTTGGCAAGACCATGGAGTTCAAGGTTGTGAAGATCAACCAGGAGTTCCGCAACGTTGTAGTATCACACAAGGCTCTTATTGAAGCAGAGCTCGAGGCTCAGCGCAAGGAGATTATCTCTCACCTTGAGAAAGGTCAGATTCTTGAAGGCACAGTCAAGAATATCACCTCTTACGGTGTATTCGTAGACCTTGGTGGTGTCGACGGACTCATTCATATCACAGATCTTAGCTGGGGCCGCGTAAGCGATCCGCATGAGGTTGTTGAGCTCGACCAGAAGATTAAGGTCGTTATTCTTGACTTCGACGAGGAGAAGAAGCGTATCGCCCTTGGCCTGAAGCAGCTGACTCCGCATCCTTGGGACAGCCTTGATCCTAACCTGAAGGTTGGCGACCACGTTCACGGTAAGGTTGTTGTAATGGCCGATTACGGTGCATTCGTTGAGATACAGCCGGGCGTTGAGGGTCTCATCCACGTAAGTGAGATGTCTTGGAGCCAGCATTTGCGTTCAGCTCAGGACTTCCTCAAGGTTGGCGACGAGGTAGAAGCAGTTATCCTTAGCCTTGATCGCGCAGAGCGCAAGATGAGCCTTGGCTTGAAGCAACTTAAGGAAGACCCATGGGAAAACATCGAAAAGAAGTATCCTGTTGGCTCACGCCACACTGCAAAGGTGCGCAACTTCACCAACTTCGGTATATTTGTTGAGCTCGAAGAGGGCGTTGACGGTCTTATTCACATCAGTGACCTGAGCTGGACCAAGAAGGTTAAGCACCCATCAGAGTTCACAAAGGTTGGCGCAGACATAGATGTCGTTGTTCTCGAGATAGATAAGGAGAACCGTCGCCTTAGCCTCGGCCACAAGCAGTTGGAGGAAAATCCTTGGGATAAGTATGAGAAGATCTACACTCCGGGCTCTATCCACAACGGAAAGATTACTCAGATGATGGACAAGGGTGCCGTTATCACTCTCGACGAGGGTGGCGAGGGCTTCGCAACTCCAAAGCATCTGGTAAAGCAGGATGGCACTAACGCTCAGCTTGGTGAGGAACTTCCATTCATGGTTATAGAGTTTGTTAAGGACACTCGCCGTATCATCCTCTCTCACTCTCGTACATTCGAGGATGTTAAGGACGAACAGCGCCCGGCAGCTCGCCATCATGGGGCCCACAAGGAGCAGGCTCCTCAGATTCAGAATGTTGCTGCAGGAACATCTCTTGGCGACCTCGGCGTGCTTGCCGACCTCAAGAAGAAGATGGAAGAGAACGGCAATAAGTAAGACAGTACTGTAAATTCAGAACTTTAATATCTTAAAGATAGGGATGCGACCTAATTGGGTTAGCATCCCTATTTTTATTGCCTCATGCGTTGATGGTTATACAATGATTTCCGCTTTATCCTTGAACTTTATTCTGAAAAATAATCAATCTATCTTTAACATTGTGGACTTCGTGAGGCGAAACCATAGTAAAGACAGGGCGGAAGAGCAGCAATAGCGGTGCAAAAACATGGCAACTGACGTTGTAATCTTATAGAAAAAGACCTTTTGCTACGTAGCAAAGTAATAAATTCTACGTAGCAAAAGGTCTTTTTCTAATTAGCAAATCCAAGATGTTGGTTTACGATGACTTTGCCCATAAAGGCTTTACACACATTGTTATTGTTTACAGTTTAACTTTATAGTACTTTTAGTGTTTTACGCAGCCGGTTAATACTTTCCCATCATCTGTACCGGTGCGGGCATTCCGTTACTCATGTGTTGTTGCATTACGGTACTTTCACAATCTTATTGCAGAGATTACATGGATTGATAGCGATACTAAAATTCCGGCAAATATATGTTATGGCAATTCAAAAAGCTGTTTTGTTGAAGCTGAAGAGCCATGCTTCTGCATTTCGGCATGGCCGATTAATATAAGTGTTGGCATGGTTAGTAAATTTGCTTTGCTTGTTAAGCTAACGACAAAAAATAAAGCACTGGCCAGCCATCACGGTCAGCCAGTGCCTTCATACTTACTAAAACTAAATTAACCACTAAAAAACTAATCTGTTTTTCTGCATAGAATTTCATTTTCACAAATGCAGTGCAAAGATAAGAATTTAATCTTATTGCTGCAAGTTTTTAGCGTCTTTTCTTTTCCTTTTTGTTCATAAAGAATTAAGATGGCGATTATATACAAAGAACTTGCCCCTGATACGACAGTTCCTTGTTAAAGGACACTGTTTCGTATCAGGGGCAAGTATTATTCAGTATTGTATATTTCCCGATTAGAAGTGGTAACTCAAGGTCAGCAATAGCTGGCTGCGGTTGTTCTTAACCTCACTTACGTTGGCAACGTTCTCATCTGTTGAGCCGTCGGAAAGACGCATAAAGTCGTTGGCGAATGGATGGAAGTCACCCTTCTGAGCTGAATACTGATAAGCAAGGTCGATGGCAAACTTGTCGAAAGTATAACCAATGCCACAGGTGAAGCGGTTGGTCGACTTCCAGTTAGTGTAATCGCCGGTTGAGCTTACGTAGATACCATTTGAGCTTATGTAGTCATTGTTTTCGTACATGCCCTTGCGGCCGTTCTCCTCATACATGGGCGACACGTAGTTGTAACCCAAACGCACTGATAGATTATCAATTGGCTTGAACTCGGCACCGAGTTTCAAGGTTGAAACACCCTTGAGAGTCTCGCTTGTATGGTCGTTCATGGCGTCGTCGTTATGGCTTGTGTCATATGCACCCCATCCGTCATCGTATGTTCCATCGTCAATTCTGGTCTTTGTTGAGCCATAATCGCTATATTCATAGGTTGCACCGAGAGCCAGATAATTGCCCACTGTGTGGCCGAGAGAGAGTCCGAACTTCCACGGTGTGTACATCTTGAAGTCGTAGCTCATTTGGTTTTGTACGTTGTTGAAGCCACCTGTGGTACTTGAATTGTTGCGTGTGGTCAGATCATACCATGTTGGTGTCTCAAAGTAAACACCGAAACGGAATGGTGAAGACTCGATAGGACGGAGTATTGCACCAAACTTGATGTTGAATCCGTCACCTTCTATTTCATGCCTGTCATAGTAATTGACCGTAGCACCACTTGCTGAGCCGTCGTAGAAGCCATTCTCCGTGTAGGTGCCATTGTGCTTATAGTGAACGTCACGGTAAGTAAACGTTACACCAAGATACAGGCGGTCGTGAATGTTTCCACTGATATTGAAGCTGTAATCACCTATATAGCCAGTGTGTTCGCGTGAGAGCAGATAGCCTTCTGATGGCGAATACATGGAGTCGGCTTGCATGTTAGCGGCGCCATTGTTAAGGTCGTCCCACTGTGAATAGGCTCCTGTTTTCATTAAGTCTTGTCCACTCTGAGCTACATTTGCCCACTTCATATAGGTAGCTTTGTTGGCTGAGGCATTTTTCAAGCTGTTTGCTGCACCTAAAATAAAGTCGAAGTTGCGGCTTTTAGAGTAGTTGAAGCCAAAGTTCAAGAATGAATTCTTGCCCGAACGCAATGCATACACGAAGCCCGCTTGGTCGAAACTGGCGTGGGTCTTGTCGCCTTTAGCAAAACTTGGCACGTCTCCTTGCATCACTAAGCCACCAGAAATTGAAGCAGTAGTGTGGCGGAACAATCCGATACCCGCAGGGTTGGAGTTCATAGTGCTAATATCGGCACCCAAAGCCTCCATAGCACCGCCCATACCTACATAGCGTGCTGTACCGTTTAGCTCATTATTGCCCATTATCTTGGCATTCTCGTATGTCTCTTGAGCTGCGGCCGGCATAGACAGAAGCAATGCTGTGGCCGCAAATAGATACTGTATTTTCATCTTGTTTTTTCTAATTGTACATTAATAAATGTTACTTGTGATAGTGGATTCGGCTTACCTGTGGCCTCCTATACGGCCGCCACCGCCACCGAAACTGTGGCCGCCTCCACCGGAGAATCCACCTCCTCCACCGCCACTGAAGCTGTGACTGCCACCGGAGAATGAGCCTCCACTGAAGCTTCTTGTAGGAGCGCTGTAGCTTTGTGATGGGGTGTATTCACGAACTCTTGAGGGTTGACTATTCAAAGATGAACCATAATTGGCACGCGAGCCACGGAATCCACGGGTTCCATCATAGGTAGAGTTATTGCCTGCTGACCTTCTGATGGTACCATAGCTGTGTCCGCTTCCGCCGAAAGAACGGTCTCCACGTCCATCAAATGCGCCATTGCCGCCATGGGCTATACGTCCATTGTATGCGTGAGGGCCACCTAAGTTGCCTCCATTGCGGTAACCGTAGTATGTTGGGCCCCACCAGCCACCCCAGTAGCCACGGTAGTAAGGCCAGCCATAGCCGTAATAGCCATAGTAGGGCCAACCCCAACCATAGCCATACCATGAATCATAGAACCAAGGATCGTACCAATAGTCATAGTACCAAGGGTCATACCATCCCCAGCGCCACGGGTTACGATAGGAATAAAAGTACGGATCGTACCATCCATAGAAGTCATCATACCGTCCTAAACGGCGACTGTATTGGTAATCCTCATCATTACCATTGTTTGTAATGATAGAATCAGGGTACTGGCCGTCACCGGCTTGGAACTGTATTATGTCGTTTCCCAAAGAATCCTTGCCAATTTTCTGGTAGTAGGAATGCAGGCGTCCGTAGCGGTTATACTCATCTACATCACGAACTCTGCCAGGATAATTGTTGTAGAATTCCCGTTCTTGCTGCTCGTAAGCCTCAACTTTGGCCTTGTCTGCCTTTTGAGCCTTAGAGTCAGAACCGAAATACATGTCGTCTTGAGCTATTGCTCCAATCGGAGTAAACGCTACAAGCAAAGTAAGGAATAAATCACGTTTCCTCATGGTTATAACTCCCATATTTTAAGTTTTGTTATTTTCACTAAGCAAAATTACTTTTTTCTTAACTGCAAATTTACGGAAATTCCCTAATCCGTGATAGGTTTTTCCCTATTTTTTATAATTTTGCAAGCAAAATTAAGTATTGACTTATGAAATACTACGAATTTGACTTCATTTTGAGGCCTGATACAGAAGATGGCCGAGCTATTCTTGCAGACGAAGCTTCCGATGCAGGGTTTGATTCGTTTGTTGATACCGACGGAGGAATGCAGGGATTTGTTCAGGCTGACAAGCTTGATGAAGCTGTATTGGAAAGAATTGTGAAGGAGTTTCCTATTCAAGGTGTCAAAATTGACTACACAAAAAAGACGGCAGAGGATAAAGACTGGAATGCAAAATGGGAAGACAACGGTTTTGAACCTATCAAAATAGGAAATCGGCTTTTGGTCTTTGATGCTAAAAATCATGTGGCCAGCGAATATGACGCTCCAATAAAGATTGGTATTGAAGCCAAGAATGCCTTTGGCTCTGGAACTCATGAGACTACACAAATGATGCTTGAGGCCATGCTTAGCGCTGGTGTGAAGGACAAGAGTGTGCTTGATTGTGGTTGTGGCACAGGAATACTGGGAATAGCTGCGGCAAAACTGGGTGCGGCCAATGTGGTTGGCTATGACATAGACGAATGGAGCGTAAGAAACACGGAGCATAATGCTCAACTGAATGGGGTGGAAATACATGCCATGGAGGGCGATGCGAGTGTTTTGTCTCATATTTGCGGAGTCTTCGATGTCGTTCTTGCCAATATCAATCGCAATGTTTTGCTTCAAGACATGCATTCACTCAAAGAAGTTATGTCTATGGAAGCCACATTTATAATAAGTGGTTTCTATGATTCAGACGTTGCGGCTATATTGGCTGAGGCAGATAAACTTGGTCTCTTACTTAAAAGCAGGCTTTCGA
>CAZUWO010000085.1:0-11616 GCA_964623995.1 uncultured Prevotella sp.
CATGCGACTGGCTCGGCAAGGAGAAATTTCTTAAAAACACTTACTATCTCAAAGTAAACGAAGGCGAAATGAAAGCCCTTACGGCCACCGACGACACACAAGAGGCCGCAAAACTAATTGAAACATGGGGAGTTAAGGAGCTAATAATCACTCTTGGCAGCGAAGGTTCCATCATTTACACCCAAGGCAAGGCCCACAAAATACCAGCCTACAAGCCCAAACAGACCGTAGACCCTACCGGATGTGGCGATACCTACTGTGCAGGCTACCTGTACAAGCGGCTGCAAGGTGCAACAATAGAAGATGCCGGACGCTATGCTGCCGCCATGTGTACACTTAAGCTTGAGTGCAACGGCCCGTTCTGCGCCACCGAAGCTGATGTAGAGAACATCATCAGCAATGTCCCGACTTTGTAGTATGAGCCCTTTCTTTACGCCAAGTACAGATAACCGGCGACCATACCGCAAGCCATTTTTCATTTAAACGGAACTAATAAAAAGCCATAGGTGCTGCAATAAAAAACTGATAAAATTCCGTAAACCTATTACGACGCTTCCGTAATGTGATTACGAAGGCGTCGTAATGTCGTTACGAAAGTTTCGTAACGTCGTTACGGCTATCCCGTAATACGATTACAAGATAGCCGTAACAGAATCACTACACGAGGATACTTTTAAACAAGCCACAAAATGCTGTTGTCGACCTGCATGAACAATAATCCCTACAAGCCGACAACACATTGTATTGTCAATTCTTCTGAATCCAGAATATGCCCTTTGAGCCAAATTTCAAGGCACCATTGCACCGCTGAACCTCAGCCTTGCCTACGTTACCTCGCCCATCCACTTTAGAAACCTTATATCTACCACTATCCAAGCTAACTGATGTTGCCTCGTTGGCATATACCAACCAGTTAGCCTTATCGTCGCTAATCACATAGTAATCAGCACCTTTTGACGTGCTATTCATGCCCGACAGAGCCATGAGCAAGCCCTTATCGCCGATTTGTAGCGACGGACATGAGCCTCCGGCCATAAGTACTGCCCACGCCATTTGCGGATATGACGGACCGAAATAGCACACAGCCTTATCTGGATGCAACTTTCTCATCTCCTCAACAGAGCGATACGCTTCCTCAAAACCAGCCTTTCCAGGTCTCAGTCGCCTTGAATACTGACGTGGAGCAAGGTTAACGCCACCTTCAGGAGCGTATATTCCCTTGTTGGTATAGTACCATTGCTCAATGCCTATTATTGAAACAACGTCAGCTATTTCATGGTCGGCCAGCACGGAATCTTGCACATCCTTGTTCACAGCCAGCATAACCAAAGGCTTTTCGTTGTTCTTCACCGACCATTCCTTTATGGTCTTGAGCCAGAACTTTACGAAACTGAATGGTCCGGTAAACTCTTCACCAATACTGTGAATAACATTCTGGTGGCCCTTAAGCTTGTCCAACTGTGTCATAATATAGTTTTTATGCAGCCGTGCGTTAACAGTGTCGGCCAAATTATAGAACCTGTCGGCCACATAAATGCGCTTATCCCCAGTGAAAGGCACAGGTTCAGGCGTCGGAGTAGAGTTCACGTTGTTGGCCCTACGCCATGGGCAGTCCACCCAATGGGCCCCTGCCTCGAGTATATTGTGCTGGAAATAGTGCTGGTTAAGTAGCATCAGCCCCTCCGGAGCAGCCAAATCACAATACTCTCTCAGTCTCTCGTAGTACCACTGGTTAGGTTTCTGCAAGTCGTAAAGGCTCAGTCCGTCCCATGCTTTTCCCTGTCCGGTACGGGCGTATGGCTGCTCATAGAACGGCGCCCATACGTCACCATCGCGCCGCCTCACCCGTTCGTGGTCGTCGCGGCGACGGTCATACCACAGACCATAATGCTCTCCAAATAGTGCTACGCCTTGTTTCTTCATCAAAGTCACTACCGAATCAACCCTAGTTGTGGCCCCATTTGTCTCTATTCCGGGCACAAAGCGCGTCAGAGCATACGTGGCGGTGTTCAGTTTGCTATATCTTGCGCGCCCATTCCACCACGGGGTGTCGTGCCGTCCACCCATTAGCATTTGCCCGCTTACAAGCAATTTGCCATCCTTAACATAGTAATTCTTCGGTTCTGAAGCCTGTTTCGTATAAGCCGACAGCTTATTCACGCTCATCAAGCCAACTGTATTTACGCTCGCAGCATAAGGAACAGAGTCTATCCACATTTCCATCGTAATCCGAGGCAAATGGGCCTGAGCCACAAGAGTTGCGGCTTGCTCGGGCGTAGGATTGTTAGAAGCTACATTTGTTGGTCTAACCAGCGTGTGGCAGATGCTTTCTGCCTTCTCTCTTCCAATGCGATTGGCCAGCTGAGTAGCAAACATACTCCACGGCTTGGCGTGGTCGTTGCATTCGGTAAATGTGGAATTGCCATTGAACTGAGCCCAACACGCATGGGCATAGTTACGATTCAAGCTGTCAGGATCAGAACAGAAGATACCCGAAGCAATGCATTGATAGAAAAAAGAATTAGCAGCGTTCCACCCTATGCCAAACTTCTCAAGCCCAAGGTTGGTAAATTTCAGGTCATTGCCATCAATATTGACTCCGTCAAAGAGTATTCCGGTAGCCCAAGGACCTATGCTTCCGCTGTAGTTAAGGCTCTCATAGCTCTCACAACCAACAAAAGCCGTTGGTCCGGCAGCACAATCACCCACAGCAAAATCATGTATGCCATGTTCACTCCATAGCCTTTGCATCAGGCAACGCTCTCCATTGACGAGGAAAGTACGCCTGCGCCAGCCTCCTATCTCTGATATCGGCTCGTAGGAGGCACAGTCTTCTACCGTGATTTGCCTTCCACTGCGCCCTACTATCACAGCTGAGCCGGCCAGATGGCGAAATATCACACGCCTGACAAAACAATCCTGTGCGTTGCTTATGCTTATTCCGTCCCAGCAATGGTCTTCATCCATGATGTTCTGGCCGTCGTACTCGCTCTCAATAGTAAGGTTCTCCACACCGCAATCGCTAACATTGCCGGCAAAATTCTTTCTTATCACCATACACGGACCTTCCTTCAAGTCTATCGCCATGGTTATTTGGCCATCGAGTTTTGCATCGTTGCCAGTGGCAGTAAGCACCTTTCGGGTCCACTCCACATCCTCATCACCCGCATGCCATGCCCAATATCCAAGCTTGGAGCCGCCCCCAAACGACGCGCAACCAAGGCGATTGATCCACTCATTTGTAGATATGCGGTGAATAACCACCATGTCACCGGCCTTAAGTGTACCGTTAGTTTTTATAGTTGATTGAGCTAAGGCCACGTTGGAAGTAAGTCTAAGCGTGTCCAAAGCCTTAGCATCAGAACCCTCTATGTATATTGCTGCTCCCCTATCATAGCCGGTCTTGAGCAGTATGGTGCGCTTACGGTCTACACCTCTAAGCACCACACCGTTACCGGTTATACGTAATGGTTTCGAAATACTGAAAGCTCCTTCGCCCAGAAGCACAGCCCCCCTCAGTCCGGTTTTCTTGTCCGGTTTCATGCTGGCCACATAATCTATTGCCCGTTGTATGCGTTCAGTCTGGTCGCCCTGCCTGCAATCCACATACACTTTGTTGGGAACATCTGGCAAAGCCACTGCCGACAGCCTGTAACCACACTGAGAATAGTCCAATGTGGAAGTTATTGCACCGGCTTTTACGGCCAAGGCGAGCAACAAAACTAAGCAAAGTCTCTTCATAATAATTATCTGATTGTTTTGTAAAACAAAAAGCGTGATTCGCCGCTTTCAGTAGTCTTGATAATCGAAAGCGGTGAATCACGCTCTATGGATTCACTTTATTGTCATTTATTTTTCTTGGCCGCGGCTATTCGTTTCGACCATTCTGCACGCTCCTTGGTCAGGTCATAGCCCTGCTTTGAGAGCCAATTATTGATGCGGCCCTTATATTTGCCGAACCAACCGTGCTTCTGCTTAGACGTACCGGCATCAATAGCAAACTCCCGAGCCTCCTTAAGCCAGTTCAATATATGCAGTTTCTCATTCTCCTTGAGTGAGGGTATCATCTCGAGAAAAGCCTGATATGTCTTGGGAACAACCCCATAGGTCATACCGTCTTTCACCTTTTCTATCTGCTCAGCGTTGATATAGTTGGCCAAATCGGCAGCAAACTCAAAGTGATGCAGGTAGAGTTCCGACTGTAAAGCCTGCTTGTCCTTGCCTGCTTTCTGCTCCATATCCGATATTTTGAAGTACCTGTTAGCCACGATGTTTTCAACATTCTGTTGCTTTCGGGCATCCTTCAGACCAAGTGAAGCCACTATCTTGGCCGAACGCTTTTGTATTGTGGACACGTAAGCAATATCTCTTCCTGCCGAATCAAGCTTCACTTCTTGTGCTGAGAGCAATTGTGGCGCTGCCAATATGGCCGTAAGGAGAAATATTTTAGCTACTTTCACCATATCACATTACTCCTCCTTTCTCAGCCAAAGTGTCGTGATTGTTTTTCAAGTTGGTCCAATCAGTCTTCACTTTTGTTGATATGCCGTTAATGTATTTCTCTATATTGGTGTAGCCATCACCTGTGCAGTCCTTGTTAGCATCGCTCGGATCGTTCGGATTCAGTCCGTTTGCAATCTCCCAATCGTCAGGCATGCCGTCGCCATCAGTGTCTTTGCGGGGCTTTCCCTTATATTCCGGATAGCCACCCATCTGTGCTGGGTCGGTAATAATGCCATATTTATAGGAATCATTGCCAAGTCTGCGGTATTTGAAAGTACCGTCTTCCTTCTGTGAACGCGGAGAAAGTCCCCACAAATCTCCATAAGGATTCTTCTTCGGAAGCTTCTTTACATAGTATACTTCACCGGTACGAACCTCATTTATTATACGTTCGTCCACGATATCACGCTTAGGCAGCGTGGCACCGGCATTATTAAGAACGTAGTCAAAGGTTTGTTCTTTTGGCAGAATGGTCAGTGGTGGCATCACGAAAGGTTCGTCGGAGCGCATCAAAGCCTTCTCATCTGCTGATATATCTCCGTCCTTATCGCCTGTCTGAATACCTCCATCCCAGTTATCGTTAGTTACTCTTGCGTTGCCTTCCACTATGTTTCCAGTGGCATACACACGTCCATATTGCTTCCAAGGAAACAGTTTGTTTGAGCGGCTTTCACTCTTCACGATTCTATAAGCTATGTTACCGGTCTTCGGAGTAAGTGGTCCTGGCTTATAATAGTTATTGATAAAGTTCGACATTGTGGAGTATTCGCCTCCATCAGCCGTACGGTGAACCCAGTTGTAAACCACATTGTTGACAAAGTTAAACACGCCACCCCAGCCTATTGACGGGTTTCTGCCAGTGTTGTCAGCCCAAAGATTGCGCATGAAAGTGGTGTTCTCGCCGCCTATAGTCGAACCAAATGCATGGTTGTATGTGTCGAGAGCCTTGGCCGAAATGGTGTTTTGTATTGTTACATTCACCGTAGGCTCCTTGCGTTTGCCGTGATTATCATGCAAGTCAAACATGTGACGATAGAACGATATGTTCTCATCCAGGCCCCATTCACACGAGCAATGGTCTATCATTATGTTGCCAACGGGATTGCCACCAAACGAATCTTCACGATACCACACATGGGTGTTGCCGCGGCGGAAGCGCATATGGCGCACAATTACATCGTGAGTGTTTACCTGAAAACTCTCTCCTGCTATGCAAACTCCATCTCCCGGTGCCGTCTGGCCGGCAATAGTAATGTACGGGGCACGCAGAATGATAGGCGTCTTCAGCCTTATTATGCCACAGACATTGAACACCACGATGCGTGCACCGCCCTGTTCGCAAGCCCAACGGAACGAGCCAGGGCCGTCGTCGTTAAGGTTTGTAACAGTCAGCACCTTACCTCCACGACCTCCAAAGGTAAACATACCGCCGCCTTCAGCACCTGGAAATGCCGGAATCTTGGCTTGTTTGAGATCGTAAGGACGTGAAGCCCATGGCACGTATGGACGCCCATGCATTGCCTCTTCCTTAACAATGGGCAGAGCTACGGCCCATGCCGAATCGCTATGAGCCGTCCAAATGGCCTGAAGAGAATCTATTTTGGCTTTAGCTTCAGGCGTAATTTGCGGATACTGAGCACTTGCAGCTACAGGCAATAGCAGTGCTGTTGAAAGGGATAATAGCAGTTTTCTGTTCATAACTGTCTTGATTTGTTCGTAGTTTTTTATTTGATTGTTTGACGTTGAAATAGTGTAGAGGTTACAAGAATAAATATTATTTAACAATAGTGCAATCGTTTTACGGTTTACTTCTCTACCTCCAAGCTATCCCGTTTGGCAGTATTTTACATCAATATTTCAGCACTTGAGCCACAAAACTGGCCGCAATCTCGGCAGCAAGCAATTGGTTCTGAGAGAATCCATGGTCGAAATGCTCTAACAAGACTAACCTACTTGAGGGCCAAATTTGCTTATAGCGCTCGCTGTATGTATAAGGCACGATGTGGTCAGCATTGCCGTGAATCATCAGAGCAGGGCCTTTGTACTTCGAAGCCGTTTCATAGATGGGCAAAGAGAATGCCGTACGAATGTAGTCGGCACCAAGATAGAGATCGCGACCGGGCATTTTCACCTTTGCCGGAGGATCTAACGGGTCGTAAAGTACGCCCTGCGTGTTGCCGCGTATGGCATCTTCGCGAAGCACTGCGGCCGGAGCAAGGAGCACGACTGCCTTAACCGAGTCGCTGCCAAGCTCTCCTGCAGTCATGCTTGCCACTACTCCACCTTGTGAATGCCCAATAAGAGCAATGTCGCCAGCCCAAGATAATGACCTGACATAGCTGTAAACTTTCTTTGCATCGTCTATTTCGTTGGGCACTGTCATATCCTCAAACTTGCCTTCGCTCTGCCCATGGCCATTGAAGTCGAAACGGACTGAGGCTATTCCTTTCTTTTTCAGCTCTCCCGATATGTCCTTCAATAATGTGGAATTCTTGTTTCCGGTGAATCCGTGCATCACTATCGCCACCGGAACTTTTTGATTTGGCTTCATATCCGGTCTGATTATAACGGCCGAGAGCTTGCCTTTGCTACCTTCCAATGTTAAGTTTTCTGTCGTTCCACCATAGTTTCTCGTGTCAGGAAACAAGCCCATGAGTTTCTTTTCCACCTTCCAAGTGAGCACAGTGCTGAGGCAAACTTTACCATCGGGAGCCACTATTACATAAGAAGGTATCCACTTTATGCCATAGTTCTTGGCTGTTTCAGAATCGCGCATATTCTTCAACTCTGACACTTGCGGATAAGTTATTCCGTACTTCTCTATGGCTTTACTCCACGCAGTCTTGTCCCTGTCAAAGCTGATGCCTACAAATTGCACGCCCTCATTACTGAAGCGGCCGGCTATACGCTTCACCTCCGGCATATCCTTACGGCAGTCGGGGCACCACGAAGCCCAAAAATCGAGCACCACATATTTGCCACGGAAATCAGAAAGCTTCACTGTCTTGCCGCCAACAGACTTCAACTTGAAGTCAGGAGCCATGGTTCCTTCCTTTGGCAGTTGCTTGGCATAGGTGGTGTCTATATCGTTAACCGGTCCGAACTGAGCCTTAACGCTTTCCGGTAGTAAAGCCATGGTTATCAAGCTAATAAGCAAAAAGAACTTATTTTTCATAACTTCCAATATTTTAATATCCTAAATCCTCGCCTACTAATATAACAATGTGGCGACCGGCCGGATGGCTCATGCGCATTATGGAAATGTAATTACAGATGCTATCGGGCGACTTGCAGTTGTGACAGGTGCCATCCTTTGAGCATGGAGTGGCAAGACTGAATCGCGCCATGTTAATAGGGGCAGCCACGCTGCGTGCTCTTTTTATGGCTGAGTCAACATCCTGGCACACCTTGTTTAATCCAATAATGAGTATAACATGCTTAGGGCCCCACGTGATAGCGGCAACGCGGTTGCCATTACCATCGATATTAACCATCACACCATCCTCAGTCATGGCATTGACACTTGCCAAATAGAAGTCGCAACCAAAGGCTTTACGGTAAATTTCCTGCTTCTCCGCATCGTCTTTGGCCATATCACGGTCGAGCACATTATAGCTGCCATTCTTCAGCATGGCCGTAACGCCCGTGGCCCGGATAGTGTCTGAACCGCCCCAAGTTATGCTACTGCCTTCAGGAATGATAGCCTTGACACGTTCAAGTAATTCTTTAGTGTCGTGGCAGAAGTACGCATCGTAATGACGAGCCCGCAACCTCTTAATCAGAGTGCTGGCCAATCGTTCGCTTCTTATATTTTTCGCTGAACTCATAATATGGTCGTTTAAGTGTTTATCAAAACCTGTTTGGCTTTACTTTGTTCAAGCTTTAAAGTGCAATACTGTATGATTCGGTTTGCAAAATTACTTATTTATAATGACAACAGCATCAATTTTTGCAATTTTTATCAGACTTATACTTACGTTCTTTATATAGTTTTGGATTATATAAGCACTTCCATACGCCTTGAATCCCATTGGGTTCTACAATCAAAATGACTGATACAGCTCAGTTTTATAGGTGGTTTATCCACCTCAAAGCAGTCAATCCCAATAAGGTAAAAGCATGAAAACAAGCAAATAGAACAAAATTGAAGAAGTAGGTAAATGAATTTTACTCAATTAACTCACTGATAGTCTTGCTCGATTCAGGGAAAATAAGTAATTTTGCACAACTAGATAAAATTGACAAAACAAATATAACAAGAAACGCTATGTTAACTATCAAACTCATCAGTGAGGAAACCGAGCGTGTGGTAAAAGGCCTTGAGAAGAAGCATTTCCAGGGAGCACGCGAGGCAGTAGAGAAAGTATTGGAATACGATAAGCTGCGCCGTGAGACCCAAGTGCAACTTGACACAAACAAGCAACAGCAGAATCAGGCCTCCCGACAGATAGGTATGCTGATGCGTGAGGGCAAGCGCGAAGAGGCCGAAGAGGCAAAAGCAAAGGTGGCTGAACTTAAAGCTGCCGACAAAGCCCTTCAGGAAGTACTGGAAAAGACCGAGCACGACCTTACGGAAGTGTTGCTCACAATACCTAATATCCCCAACGAGCTCGTGCCGGAGGGCAAGGATGCCAACGACAACGTGGTGGTTAAAGAAGGTGGAAAGAAGCCAGAGCTGGGCGAAGATGCCCTTTGCCACTGGGATTTATGCAAGAAATACAACCTTGTTGACTTCGATCTTGGTGTAAAGATCACCGGTGCCGGTTTCCCGGTATACATTGGCAAGATGGCCAGACTGCAGCGTGCGCTCGAGGCCTTCTTCCTTGAGGAAGCCCGCAAGGCAGGCTATCTGGAGATACAACCGCCGTATGTGGTTAACCAAGCCAGCGGTTTGGGCACCGGACAATTACCTGACAAGGAGGGACAGATGTATCATGCCAACCTCGATGACCTCTATTTAATCCCAACTGCAGAGGTTCCGGTAACAAATATCTTCCGCGACGTTATTCTGAATGAGAACGACCTGCCCATAAAGCGATGCGCCTACTCAGCTTGTTTCCGTCGTGAAGCCGGCAGTTATGGCAAGGATGTGCGTGGACTTAACCGCCTGCACCAGTTCGATAAGGTTGAGATTGTACGCATTGACACCCCGCAACACTCCTACCAGTCACTGCAAGAAATGCTCGACCACGTTGAGGGGCTGCTCATAAAGCTTGGCCTTCCCTATCACATCCTGCGTCTCTGCGGAGGCGATATGAGCTTTACCTCGAGCATTTGCTACGACTTCGAGGTATGGAGTGCTGCACAGAAGCGCTGGCTCGAAGTAAGTTCGGTAAGCAATTTCGAAAGCTATCAGGCCAACCGTTTGCACTGTCGCTATCGCCATGCCGACGATAAGAAGATAGAACTCTGCCACACTCTCAACGGCTCAGCACTGGCTTTGCCACGCATTGTTGCCGCTATTCTGGAAGACAATCAGACACCCGACGGCATAAAAGTGCCGGAGTGCCTCGTGCCTTACTGCGGATTCGACATGCTCGACGACAAGAACTTCTGAGCAGTCGGACTGCCTTAAAAACAAAAACCTATGAACAAGATTATTTCAAAGCATCAATATTCTGAACGCGTATATCGGCTCGAGGTGGAAGCCCCGCTGATAGCGCGTTCAGCAAGGCCCGGTCAGTTTATCATAATCCGTGTGGACAATAACTCTGAACGTGTGCCATACACTATAGCTGAGGCACATCCCGCAGAGGGAACTCTAACACTTGTGGTTCAGGAAGTAGGACTTTCGTCAACCAAACTGTGCAGACTCAACCCCGGCGATAGCGTCCACGACATAGTCGGACCACTGGGAAATCCGTCAGAAATCAAAAAGTACGGAACCGTGATCTGTGCTGGTGGCGGCATCGGTATAGCGGCAATACTGCCCATTCTGACAGCTCTTCACGACGCAGGCAACCGAGTAATCTCGGTGCTGGCCGGCAGAACCAAGGAGCTTGTCATAATGATTGACGAGGTTAAAGCCCACTCCGACGAGGTGATAATAATGACCGACGATGGTTCTCTGGGCCAGAAAGGCGTAGTAACTGTTGGTGTTGAGGAAGTAATCAAGCGTGAACACGTAGACCGTGTGATAGCCATCGGACCGCCGATGATGATGAAGTTCACGTCGCTTACGGCCCAAAAGTATGGCATTCCCAACACTGTAAGCCTCAATACCATCATGGTAGACGGCACAGGAATGTGCGGAGCATGCCGTCTTACCATAGGTGGCCACACACGCTTTGTCTGCATCGACGGACCGGAATTTGACGGTGACCTTGTCGATTGGAACGAGATGCTGAGCCGAATGGGCACCTTCAAGGGAGTGGAGAAGGACGAAATGGAGCACATCAAGGACCATATAGAAACCGGAAATGAGCAACAAGAGAACGCTCCAACCATAGAAGTAAGCACAGCTGAGGCCACTAAGACAAGCGATGAGCTCACCGGACGCGACAGCGAATGGCGCAAGGAGCTGCGCAAACAAATGAAACCACGCGAGCGTACCGCAATAGAGCGAGTCAGAATGCCCGAACTCGACCCTGAATACCGCTCCAAGACCCGCACGGAAGAAGTAAACAAGGGTCTCACTGCCGAAATGGCTGTCAACGAAGCCCATCGTTGTCTCGACTGCCCTAAGCCCACTTGCGTTGAGGGATGTCCGGTTCAGATTCAGATTCCCGACTTCATCAAGAACATAGAGCGTGGCAATTTCAGCGGCGCGGCACAAGTTTTGAAGATGACTTCGGCGCTTCCGGCTGTCTGCGGACGCGTTTGCCCACAGGAGAAGCAATGCGAGAGCCGATGCATACACCTGAAAATGAACGAGCCTGCCGTTGCCATAGGCTATCTGGAGAGGTTTGCTGCCGACTGGGAACGTGAGCATGGCGAGGCCGTTCTGCCCGAGATGAAACCCTCTAACGGAATAAAGGTGGCCGTGGTTGGTTCAGGACCGGCCGGACTTTCATTTGCCGGCGACATGATTAAGGACGGTTTCGACGTCTATGTGTTCGAAGCTTTGCACGAGATTGGTGGCGTACTGAAATACGGTATACCTGAGTTCCGAAT
>CAZUWO010000085.1:11634-13451 GCA_964623995.1 uncultured Prevotella sp.
GGAGTACACTTCCAGACCGACTGCATCATAGGTAAGACCATAACCATAGACCAACTTGAGAAGAACGGCTTTGCCGGTATCTTCGTGGCTTCTGGTGCAGGTCTGCCCAACTTCATGAACATTCCGGGCGAGAACTTCATCAACGTGATGAGCTCTAACGAGTATCTTACAAGGGTGAACCTTATGGATGCTGCCAACCCTAAGACCGATACACCTATTAATATAGGTAAGAAGGTGGTCGTGGTTGGTGGTGGCAACACCGCAATGGACTCGGCTCGCACGGCCCGTAGGCTTGGTGCCGAGGTTACGTTGGTATACCGACGCTCGGAGAAAGAGATGCCGGCAAGACTCGAAGAGGTGAAACACGCCAAAGAGGAGGGCATCAGGTTCCTCACACTTCATAACCCTAACCACTATCTTGCCGACGAAAACGGACGCGTAAAGGCTGCCGTTCTCGACGTGATGGAACTGGGAGAGCCCGACCAGAGTGGCCGCAGGCGCCCTGTTGCCACTGGCAAGACCGAAGAATTGGAATGCGACCAAGTAATTGTGGCCGTGGGTGTAAGCCCCAATCCTTTGGTTCCCAAGTCGGTTAGCGGTCTGGAACTGGGCCGGAAAAACACGATAGTTGTAAACGACCAGATGCAGAGCTCACGCCCGGAACTGTTTGCCGGCGGCGACATTGTGCGTGGCGGAGCCACCGTTATACTCGCCATGGGCGACGGAAGGCGTGCTGCCAAGGCCATGGCCGCCAAGCTACAACATAACAATTAAAACCATATAGCACATGCCAAACATCATTCCAGCTTCAGAGTTGATAGTCAACTCCGACGGCACAATATTTCATTTGCACCTTCATCCGGACAATCTTGCCGATAAGGTGATACTCGTTGGCGACCCGGGACGAACCGAAATGGTTTCTGCACATTTTGACAAAATTGAGTCAACTGCCCAAAACAGGGAGTTCAAGTCGGTAACAGGCACCTACAAAGGCAAGCGCATAACGGTGCAAAGTACCGGTATCGGCTGCGACAACATTGACATTGTGATGACCGAACTCGATGCTTTGGCCAATATAAACTTGCAAACCCGTACCGTAAATTCCACCCATCGCAAGCTCACAGTTGTGCGTGTAGGCACTTGCGGAGGTCTGCAACCCGACACTCCCGAAGGCACTTTTGTGGCATCGGTGAAGAGCATCGGCTTTGACGGACTGCTCAATTTCTATGCCGGACGCAACGAAGTGTGCGACCTAGATTTGGAGCATGAGTTCAAGAAGGAAATAAATTGGAATCCCCAACTCGGCAATCCCTACGTTTCTTCAGCCTCCACTGAGCTGATAGAACGTATTGCAGGAGCCGACATGGTTAGGGGTATCACAATCGCCTGTGGCGGCTTCTACGGTCCGCAAGGCCGACAAGTACGCATTCCTTTGGCCGACCCTACGCTAAATAGCCGCATTGAGAAGTTTGCCTACAAGGGACTCCACATCACAAACTTTGAGATGGAATCATCGGCTGTGGCAGGCATGGCGTCACTGCTTGGCCACGATGCCATGACGTGCTGCATGGTTATAGCTAACCGCTTGGCCCACAGGGCTGAAACGAACTATAAGAACTCCATCGACGGACTTATAACTTTGGTCCTCGACAGAATTTGAACCGCTCCCGTCTTTCATTTCCTTCTGCTCAAGAAAGAACCGGAATGAAGGCGGAAACAGCCTTATATATAAGGCCCATAACGCAAAACGAGAACTGTCTTCCACATATTTTATATGTAAATACGGAAGACAGTTCTCGTTATTTTTATTTGCTTTA
>CAZUWO010000086.1:0-13244 GCA_964623995.1 uncultured Prevotella sp.
GGCGTGTCACAACTTGTGGTAGGACTCACGGTTGTAGCCATGGGCACATCCATGCCGGAGTTCTTTTCCAGTCTAATGTCAGCTCTTCAGGGTCAACCTGGTATGGCTATAGGCAACGTAGTGGGCAGCAACATCTTCAACACCTTGCTCATTGTAGGTGTTGCCGCAGTGGTTGCGCCCATCGCTATTCAGCGTATTTCGTTGCGTCGCGACATGCCTTTTGCTTTGATAGCTTCAATGCTGCTTGTTGTTTTGGCTTCCGATGGAGTGATAGGTCGCATAGATGCCATCGTGATGTTGGCAGTTTTTGTGGTCTATATGTACTTCACACTCCACGATGCCCGCAGCAAAGATAGTAGTGAGGAAACAACAGCAGAAGCTAATCAAGCGCCAAAACCGATGAAAATGCTTAAGGCTTGCCTGCTCATAGTGGGCGGTTTGGCCTGTCTTATAGCTGGAAGTACGCTCTTTGTGGGTCAGGCTTCTGAGCTCGCCACGTCTCTTGGCATCTCGCCGGCTGTGGTAGGACTCACCATTGTGGCCATGGGCACGTCGTTACCAGAGCTTGCCACAAGCGTAACAGCAGCCAGAAAGGGCAACAGTGGCATTGCCATTGGTAACGTGTTGGGCAGTAATGTATTCAACATTTTGCTGATTCTCGGTGTTACGGGTACTATAACTCCACTTGGAATAGACGGCATCACCATGGTAGACATGGCCACTATGGCTGGTTCTGTAGCGTTGTTGTGGCTCTTTTCTTACACAAAACTGCGCGTAGAGCGTTGGGAAGGTGCCGTGCTTACGGCCGCTTTTATTGTGTATTTGGCATGGCTATTATATAATGTTTAAATGATTTTCGCCAATGAAGAGACTCTTTCTCATGGCCTGTATGGCCTTTAGCATATTGACGAGTCGGGCACAGACAGAGGCCGACTTTAAGCCTTATGCTCAGCGTTGGGATTCTATCGGAGCTCAAATGAACGCTCTCGGGCGTGAGTATGGCCGCTTGGCTGAAACGGTTAAGGACACTGCCCAGCTGAAATTGCAGATAAAGCCGCTTATTGCCAAAGCCGAGGCTTGCTCGAAGGCCCGTATTGACTTGTTCTGGCAGATGATAGACAAGTTCAAGCAAACTAAATTTCCTGCCCGATATGTGCCGGAGGTGATGTGGAACCTGCGTTACGACGATCTTGTCAAGGTAATGGATCCTTCCACAGGCTATTATTCTGAAAAAGAAATGAGTTATCCTCGCTCTTATTTTGAGAACCTAAGCAAGCGCAAACCCGGCTCTACGGTGAAGGAATTGGCCATGACCGACATGAACGGAAAGGCTGTAAGACTTACTGACTACGTAGGTCATGGCAAGTACGTGCTGGTAGATTTCTGGGCCAGCTGGTGCGGACCGTGCCGCCAAGAAATGCCAAATGTGGTGGAAGCCTACCGCAGGTATGGTGGCAAACAGTTCGAAATAGTAGGCGTAAGTTTCGACAGCAAGGCCGAAGCATGGAAGTCTGCCGTAAAGGAACTTGGCATGTCGTGGCCCCAAATGTCCGACTTGAAGGGCTGGAAGAGTGTAGCTGCCGGTGTTTATGGCATTCAGAGTATTCCGGCAAGCATACTTTTCGACCCTAAAGGTGTTGTTGTCGATATAGATTTGAGGGGCAATCTGTTGCAGGAAAAGCTTGCTCAGTTGTTTGGCGGATGATTCTCTGCTTCAGAATCAATTCCATTTGCTGAAATGGTTTAATCTTAGACAAGGGTAGGATTGCGTTTTCCTCCGCCTACACATTATTATATTATAGGGGCACTAAAGCAAATTGGTGCCCCTATAATATTGACGCCATTTGTGCGGTAAACTTTATTAATTCCATTATGACTTATGGGTATTTTTATTACGGGGCTTTCGTAATTCCGTTACGGGGCTTCTGTAACGTCATTACGGAACTTTCGTAACGACATTACGAGACTGCCGTAATCCGATTACAGAAGTGCCGTAATCCGATTACGGGCGCCATACTATCTTTACTTATAATTTATATAGTTTAATTATAGGTGTTTTATATAGTGCATGTATGTTCCTATTGTCCTATAGAACTGCCCATTTTCTTCTGCCATTTTAAATGTTTGCGTCTGTTTTCTGCCTTCTGTTTGAATGCGGGTTGCAAATATACGGGCCAGAGGTGAAATCGTCTTGGCTTTATGATTGCTTTTTTCGGCTTGCTTAGTATTGGTAATCTTAGCTCAGTTGCGGAGCAGAAGTGTGCTCTTAAGCTGTATTAGTGAATCGGGCAACTCATATTTCTTTAAGTTTCGAAGCATTCCTTTGCTTGTGCTGTTTCTTTTCTTTGCTTTTGCCCTAATATCGCTTCATTTCGTTATTTAAGGTAGTTTCTATTTAGGAAATTGTTTTACAAAATAGATTGTTTGTGCAATATATTTATGGAATAACGGTTTGAGCGAAATTTGGACTTAAAAATAACATAATGTAATACTGTTAGTGCTTTCATACTGTCTAAATGCTTTTGAAATTCGCAATATGTCAGTAAAAGTGTTGCTGTTATTACTTTTAGATTGTAATTCTTTAATTAATGTAACGTGAGTTTAACGTAAAAAATATTTGATAAAAATCTATTAAAATATTTGGAGGATACATTTTTTAAGCATATCTTTGCACTGTGAAAACAAAAAACAATTAAGTCAAAAACTAAGCAATTATGAAAAAGATACTTATTATGGTCATGGCAGTGATGGTTTCTACCATCTCATTTGCCCGCAAAGGTGCAGTGGTATACTCCGTTTCCAACGATACTATTTTCTATAACCACGAGATGAAGGCTGTAGCAAATGGCAATGAGGCCAGCTATTATCGCATTCTTGCCAAGGAAGACTACAAAGGCGCAAAGCGCGATATATTTGAAGACTACTATCTTAACGGCCAAAAGCGTTGCGAGGGTGGTTATGCCTTCATTGATTTGGCTAATGATGCCAACACCATTCTTGATGGTACGGTAATTACTTACTATCCTAACGGTAAGGAAAAGTGGCGTTGCAACTACAAGAATGGTAAGCGCGACGGTTATCTTACGCTGCAAATGCGCGACGGAAGCATAGCTGTTGTGGAGTATGTTGACGGCATAAGCAAGTACGATTATGCTGCTGTAACAAGTCCTGACGGCAGTATTGCCAAGCGTTCGCTTAGCAGTCTGAAGAAATTACTTTGATTCCCAATTATATTACGAGAAAAATCCGGTCCGGAACCTGCGGGGCAGTGATGCCTTTTAGGTTCCGGCTTTTTTGTTTGGTAATGTAAGGTTAATTGAATATGGCCCTGGTGCGAAACTCTTTGAATGCATCGTTGAAGCCGTTGAACACGTTTATGTCCACCTCTCCGTGTATTCCACGCACCCTTCCGTCGGGTGCCAGTTGCCAAAACACCAGTTTCACGTCGGGTTTGTACTCTCCGTAGCGTGCTATCCATATGGGGTAACGGTGCATTATATCGGGAGCCAACGGCAGATATTTGTTTACGAATTGTTGGCTTACGTAGAGTATAGGCTTCTTTCCCGTATGGCTTTCTACAATGTTGAGCCACCGACGCACCCTGGTAAACAGTTCATTAACGCCTCCCATGCGCTTTATCTGGCTTGGCAATGGCTCCAAATCGAGTACCGGAGGGAAGTCTCCTTTCGAGAATCGGCTCATCTTCAGAAAGTATTTGGCTTGCTGTGTGGCTGTAGAGCGTACAGAAAAGAAGTGATATGAACCAACATTGAACCCGTGTTTCCGGGCTGCCGCATAGTCGGATCTATAGTACGGATTAAGTATTGTGGTACCTTCGGTCGACTTTATGAATATGAACGACACAGGGAAGTCAACAGTTCCGGCTATCTGTTTGTGGCTTTTCGACCCGAGATGGGTTATCCGCAACTTGCTGAAGTCAATCGAATAGCGCTTCCTTCCCTTACGGTGCTGGTGCTTGGATATGTCTATTCCGTATATGCGGTCGTCGGTATAGATGAGCTTTTCGCCACGGTATACGTCGTTTTTCCATTCACCCACACGCATCGGTTTATTGGTTTTTACGCTGAAACCGAATCCGTTGCGCTTGCCTTTCTCCCAAAAGCCCTCAAAGTATGTGCCATCGTTGGAGTAGTAGCGACCCATTCCGGCAGGCTGCCCTATGCTGTCCAGCTGGCCCACATAGTATCCTTTGCCGTCAGTTCTTATGTTTTTGGGCACCTGTTTCTTAAAAGCTTTAAGGTGTTTCAGGTTGTGGCGGGCCTGCCATATGCTCATTCTCAGCCCTACACTGTCGGGTGTTATTTCCGGTTCCAGTAGTTTCAGCCCGTTTCTATAGGTCTTAACCTGCGTACAGGGAATCAGTTTCAGTGAGTCGTCGCGCACGTAATATTTTGTTATAGTGCTTAGACTGAGCCTGCTTTTGGCTGATATCTTGCTCAGGGCGGCGAGGAGCGACTTCACCGAATCTTGCCTGTGCTCTATCAGTTGTGCGTAGGCTGCAATGTGGTTGTAGCCGTAGTCTATCACGCTATGTGAGCGAAGGTAGTATCGTAGTTCGTGAGTCTGGAAGTTGAGTATGCCTGATATTGAGTCGAGCCTGTTGCGTTGAGCTGTTACAAAATTATAAAGGTCGCCGGCTTTCACCTTTGGCATCTTGTTGGTGTCGGGCTTTACCTTCGATATTACTCTGCTTCGTGATGTTGGTATCAGTGCAAAGCGACGCGTCCAGTACCCCCTTGCCGAGTCGGCAGAGCAGCTGCTTGAGTCCGGATGTAGTGAGAACAAGCCTATGGTTCCGTCGTTTGCCATCGAACCTATGTAAACAACTGGTTTGCCATCCACTTTGAGCACAGCGCAGGTGCGGCTTTCCACAACCGCAAGGGCTTTGTTACGGCTTTCCTCTTTCAGTGGCCACGTGGCCCAGGCAAATAGGGCCGCCAAAATAACAATGATGATGGCTGTGGCTAATGATATCTTAATGTAAACTCTCTTCTTTTTCATTTCACCCGGCAAAATTACAAAATCGTTTTGTAACGGATTAATGTTTTGCCTTAAATATTGGGCCTTCCAATATTCATATTGGCTTTATTGATGGCGTATTTGTTAGTGTCTTCCACAGTGCTTTACTGTGATGTCAGTTGGCTATTGGCTCTTTCTTGTGGCAAAACCTGTCCATTTTGCATGCCAAACCGTTGATTTGGCCCTGCTAAAGTGGTTGTTTCTGGTCGTTAAGAATCTCCTTTAGCGGTACCATTACAAATTCACGCTCTTCCATTAAGGGGTGAGGGATTATTAAATCAGGCTCATTTACGTGGAGGTTATCGTAGAGAAGAATGTCAATATCTATTAATCTGTCATGATATTGACCGTTATGGCTTTTCTCTTTCCGCCCCATGGCTCGCTCAATGCTCTGGGTTGCTTCGAGCAATTGGCGCGGACTGAGGTCTGTTTTCACCTTTACGCAAGCGTTGATAAAGCTGTTTTTGCTCTCAAATCCCCAAGGCTCGGTAGCATAAAAAGCTGATTGACGCTCTATTTCGCCAATCAGCTTTTCTATATTTCTTATTGCTTTGTTCAGATTTTCATGCTTATCGCCGAGGTTTGAGCCTAATCCGAGATAAGCTATGTGCCCCTTCATCAGTCGTCTACTATTAACAGGCTGTCGCCGAAGCATCCGAATTTATAGCCATTCTTGAGGGCCAGCTCGTATGCTTCCATTACTAAGTCGTAGCCACCGAAGGCTGCTGTCTCCATGAGCATGACGCTATAAGGATGATAGAAGTTGCATATTAAGCTGTCTGACAGTCCGAACTCGTAGGGAGGGAATATGAATTTATTGGTCCATCCGTCGTATTCTTTCAGCAATCCGTCGGTTCCAACGGCAGTTTCTGTAGCTTTCAGCACGCTGGCACCTACTGCGCACACGTGATGTCCATTTGCTTTGGTCTCGTTTACTATCTTACAAGCTTCAGCACCGACATTCATCTTCTCGCTTTCCATTTTATGCTTGGTGAGGTCTTCCACTTCTATGGTGTGGAAGTTGCCAAGTCCACAGTGCAAAGTTATGAAAGCAGTGTTTATTCCTTTTATTTCCAACCTCTTCATGGTCTCTCTGCTAAAGTGCAAACCAGTGGCAGGGGCGGTTACTGCGCCTTCATTTTTTGCAAAAACCGTTTGGAACTCTTCCATATCTTCAGGCCTACAGGGCCTGTCTGGTTTACCATTGGCATCTGTATGGTCAATAATGTAGCGTGGAAGTGGTGCTTGGCCAAGCTTGAAGAGGTCGCGCTTGAACTCATCGTGCGGACAATCGTATAGGAATCGTAGTGTTCGGCCACGACTTGTAGTGTTGTCTATCACTTCGGCCACCATGGTTCCGGAGTCGTCGAAGAACAGTTTATTGCCTATTCTTATTTTTCTTGCCGGTTCCACAAGTACGTCCCAAAGTCTCATTTCCTCATTAAGTTCGCGCAAAAGGAATACTTCTATCTTGGCATCGGTCTTTTCTTTTGTGCCATAGAGACGTGCTGGAAACACTTTTGTGTCGTTCAGAATAAACGTATCACCTTCATCGAAATAGTCTATTGCGTCTCTGAAGATGATGTAATCACCCTCTATAGGCTTGCCTTTGGCGTCTTTATGGAACATATCTATTGTCTGTGACTTGCGATGGAGCACCATTAGGCGCGACTCATCACGGCGAGTAACGCGGAAAGTCTGCTCTGATCCATCGCTACGGGTTATGGTATGTTCCGAAGCATGTGGGTATAGGGCCACGCAACTGTTGTCCTTTGGCCAACTCTTTAGTCCGAATTGTGATAGTTTCATGTCTTTATCGTTTCTCCTTTCGGTTTTATTTATTTTCTTTTCTTGATAGTTTCTAACTTTGTTTGCTATGATGTCTCAATTTCTTGATTACTGAGCCATTCGTCGAAATTGTCGAAACTGACGCAGTCAGCTGCTGTTATGCCACCGCTCCGTATACGCCTCAGTCTGGTTAGGAAAGCCCCACTGCCCAGTGCTCGGCCTATGTCGCGGGCCAAAGCCCGTATATAGGTGCCTTTGCCGCATACAACCCTGATGCTCATTTTCATGTGATTTGCATCGAATTCTGTCAGTTCTATCTTGTCTATCCTTACGAGCTTTGGATTCAACTTTACAGTTTCGCCGTTTCGTCGGTAATTAAAAGCCCGCTCTCCGTCCACTTTCACAGCACTGTAGGTGGGTGGCACCTGCTCTATATCACCAACAAACTGCTTCAAAGTTTGCTCTATGGCCTCACGAGTTATGTGGCGTGTGGGGTAGGTATGGTTTACAGTGTGTTCTCGATCATAACTGTCGGTGGTGGCTCCAAGCTGCAATGTGGCCTCGTATTCTTTAGTGTGGCGTTGCAATTCTTCTATTTGCTTGGTCGCTCTGCCCGTACACAGCACCAAAACTCCAGTTGCCAATGGGTCGAGAGTACCGGCATGACCTATCTTTACCTTATATCCAAGGCGTTTTGTGAGCAAGTATCTGATGTGGGCCAAAGCTCCAAAGCTCGACATTCCATATGGTTTGTCGATAGCAAAGATTACTCCTTTCTTGAAATCCATTTAGTCTACCATTACCAATGAGTGACCTGTGGCCAGAAGTAGTAGTATTATTCCGCCCACTATGATGCGATACCAGCCGAAGAGACGGAAGCCATACTTGGTGAGGAAGGCTACAAACCACTTCATGGCTAGCATGGCTACGATGAAAGCAATTACACATCCCACGATGAGGAGCATAATGTTGTGGCTCGTGGCCCATGTGGTTCCCTCGCTGAACATGTCGATAAGATCAAGCAGTGTTGCTCCGGCCATGGTTGGTACAGCAAGAAAGAATGAGAATTCTGCTGCTTTCTTGCGTGTAAGCCGTTGCTGCATGCCTCCCACTATCGTAGCCATGCTTCGGCTTGTGCCCGGTATCACCGACAGGCATTGGAAACATCCTATCAGGAAAGCTCTCTTAGGGGTTACTTTATTGTCGTCAGAGCCTTTGTCGAATATTTTATCGCAGAAGAGCATGAATATGCCCCAAAGCACTAGCATTGCTGCTACAACCCACACACTGTCGAGCAACCAGTCGAGTAATCCGCTCTTTTTGGCGGCCAGTCCTACGACTACTGCGGGTAGTACGCCTATTATCAAGAGTCCGTAGAAGCGTAATTTACTCTTTACTTCCTCTGCATTGCGCATCTGGAAGAACTTTTTCCAGTAGAGACACACCACAGATAGGATAGCGCCAAACTGAATAATGAACGTGAAAGCGTGTACAAATGGGTCGCCTTGCTTTACATTCAGCAGGTTCTGTACTATTATCATGTGGCCGGTTGATGATACTGGCAGAAACTCTGTGAGTCCTTCAACAATGGCTATAATGATGGTTTGGAGCAGTGTCATCAGCCTTTATGGTTTTCGTTGTTATCCTTCGGCTTGTAGAGTACGGCTCCAATTATGGAGATGAAACCAAAGAATGTAACCACTGGTGCTACCTTAATACGCATGGTACTGAATATTTGTGGGTTGAAAACTGTTTCGGTCGAACCCGAACCACTCATCATTATGAACCCGATTACTACCACAACTAATCCTATTGCAAGCAGGATGAAGTTGGTTTTACCGAATGCGAGATTTTGCTTTTCCATTTATTGTGATTGTTTTTTGCCTTATTCTCAGTTGGAACTTTCGGCTAAGGCAGTTTCTTTATAATTTTTATTTGTCCCTATTAAATATATATGTGTGCGCGTTTTCTTTATGTCATCAAAATTCCTATTGCACAGATTCAGATGCTGTATATTTCGGATGAATTGGCCTTGAGAAACCGGTTCACGCTTATGCATGAGCATATAGTAGTGATGAATATGCCAAATACAAGCACGGCTCCGCCTGTTATTGCCATTACTTTCCAGTCTATAACTGTGAGTATTTCCGGCGTGTCGCGCCATAGCAAATATACTCCCCCTGCCAGTACGGCTATGGCTATGATGGCAGAAATGAGTCCCAATGTGAATGCGTCACGCAGGAAAGGCTTGCGTATGAAGCCCCAAGGGGCACCCACAAGTTTCATTGTGTTTATGGTAAATCGTCGTGCGTAGACGTTAAGACGCACGGTATTATTGATGAGAACAAAGCTGATGATAGCTAATAGCGCCGCTAAGACTAGCAATACAACGCTAATCTTGCCCAAAGTGGTATTGGTTTGCTCTACAAGATCACTCTTATAATCAATGTCACTCACCTTTTTGAAGTTCATGAGTCGCTTCGATATCCATTTAATAGAGTCGTTATTGGCATAGTCTGGCTGTAATTGCAGCTCAATGCTTGCCGTAAACGGATTGACGCCGGCAAACTCTGTAGGGTCGGCTCCTAATTCTTTTGTGCCTTCACGCAGGGCCTGTTCCTTGCTGATGTAGGTGAGTCCCTTAATGTATGGCAATTTTTTCACCTCTCCAATTAGCTGTCGTGCCTCAGGCTCGGTCATGTCTTGACCGAGAATCATCGTTACAGTGAGATTCTCCTTAACGTAGTTAGAGAGGTTATGGCCAGTGAATACTGTCAGTACAACTAGTCCCAGCAATATCAACACCATTGCCGTGCTGATGCAGAGTGTAACGGTTTGCAAGGCGTGACGGCTTCCGGCGTGTTTTCGTTTTCTTCCCATCAATATTGATAAGCTATAGTGTATAGTACACCAAATTTTGTGCAAAGTAACAAAAAAAACATGGTTCAGACAATACTTTAACAGTTTTTTATTTGTAACTTTGCATTGATATGAGCACAGTTCTGTATCCTTCGCCCATCTATGGCCCTGTTCATAGTCGTCGATTGGGCATTTCTTTAGGTATAAACCTTTTGCCTTCTGATGGCAAGAGGTGCACTTTTGACTGCATTTATTGCGAGTGTGGCTATAACAAAGACCATCCTACGGCTTCCGATTTCCCTACGCGCGAGGATGTGGCAAAGGCTCTTGAGGCCAAGCTCAAGGAGATGCATGAGGAAGGTGTGCATCCCGACGTGCTGACATTTGCTGGCAATGGAGAGCCTACTTTGTCGCCTCATTTCCCTGAAGTCATTGACGACACGGTGCGATTGCGTGACAAGTACTGCCCTAATGCTAAGATTTCAGTTCTCAGTAACTCTACTTTCGTAGTGAGAAAGGCCGTTCGCGATGCTTTGATGAAAGTAGATAACAATATTCTTAAGCTCGATACAGTCGACCCGAACTACATCAATTTGGTTGACCGCCCTACGCAAAAATCTTACGATGTTAATAAGATAATTGACCATTTGGCTGGCTTTCATGGCCATGTTATAATTCAAACAATGTTCATGCGAGGTACTACTGACGATGGTATTGATGTAGACAATACCGGAAATGGCTTTGTTGAACCATGGTTACGTACGGTTGAGCGCATAGCTCCACATGAAGTGATGATTTATACCATAGATCGTGAGACTCCCGACAGTCATTTGCTCAAGGCTTCGCATGAGCAACTAGATGCAATTCGTGACAGGGTAATGGCTTTAGGCATACTCTGTACGGCTTCTTACTAACCTGTTTTAATATCGGAAACATGATTAATCTGATATAAAGATGAAATCAAAAAATATTTTTAACGGCAGATATGGCCATGTGCTATTAGGCTTTTTAGTCGGCGTTGGCATAGTGCTGTTTCTTGTTGTCTATAACATGTTGGCTTCAGGTGCCTCAGATGACGATTTGACAGACAAGGACAAAACCCACGATAAGGCGAGAAGTCTTGGCCCTGATACTGCTGACATTGTGGGCGATTACTTCTTCCGCACAGGTTCTGCCAGTAAAGCTACAGCTAAAGAGGACTTACCTGATCCTGAACATGAAGAGACTGTGAGCCTTGAGGACGTGGCTGATGATGCCGGAGAGGATGTTGCAGCCGAGACTTCCCATTCCGATCCTTCTCCTGTGACTACTTCTGTAACTTCGTCGCAGTCTTCTTCTGCTTCTTCTCAGCCCAAGTCAGCCAGTCAACAGACAACTTCCCAGCCCAAGAGCCAAACGCAAAAGAAACAACAAGATAATCGAATTCATCCCACAATAGAAAAACTTGAGAACTGATTACTGGCATTATACTCTTTTAAGGTAAGCAGTTCTTGCATTGTAAATTAACAGTTTGCATCCCTTAAATGTGTGCTTTCTAAGAATAAAATCACCTTTAAGGAACTTAACTTAAGTATGTTTCAAATAAAAGTCCCGCCTTTCCTTAGTATAGGATAAGCGGGACTGTTTTTTAATTTGTAAGCATTCTTATTTATCATATATTTCCCTATGGTTATGCTTATAAAGCGATAACGCCTCTTTTAAGGGATTTTTATAGCAGAGCCTGGAACTTCTCGTCTATCTTGGCCTTTGGCACTGCACCAACGAGTTTGTCCACAACTTTACCGTTCTTGAAGAATAATATTGTGGGTATATTCCTGATGCCAAACTCCATTGCTATGTCTTCTTGATCCTCCACGTCGCACTTACCTACATTGATGCGGCCATCATATTCCTTGGCAAGTTCTGAGATAATAGGCGACACCATGCGGCAAGGGCCACACCAAGTTGCCCAAAAGTCAACTACTAATGGCTTGTCACCATTCTTCAAACTCTCGAAATTCTCTTGTGTTATTTCTATTTCCATTTTCGTATATAATATTAATGTGTTATTCCTCACTTGCAAAAGCTGTGCCAATTGTTCAACCTCTAAACACGTCTTAGTTGATAGAATAATCCAAAGCTTCAGTATCTTTGATGTATTCTGTCAGGTCGCGCTTCACGTTTATTTTGCAGTTTTTACTGCGCATGGGCAGAGTGTTGTGGTCAGCATCTTGTAAAACAAAGTACACCTGTGTAGGTCCAGGACTTTCTGTGAGCAATGTTGTCAGTTCCTCCACCACGGTTTCGTCTATCTTTTCCGTGTCCACGTTAATGGTTATGCGGTTCAAGTCGTGCTCTTTTACTGACTGCAGGAAGCTAATTTCATTCACATTTATATTATAATAGTTGCTTCCGAAGCGCTGAACGCATTTTGCCCGTACGAATACGCTGTTGCCTTCTGACAGCATTCCCTGCCATCTGCCCCAGTCTTCACCAAATAGGGCGAGCTCGCCTTGGCCGCTGAAGTCTTCTATCGTGGCCACTCCGTAGGGCTTATTCTTCTTAGTGAAGCCCGATTTCACCTTCGTAACGAGTCCACCAAAGGTTAACTCGTCGCGCTTAGCAAGTTCTGCTCTGTCTGAATTCTGTCCCATCTCAATGCATTTGGTACTACACAGATTATCGAGTACCACGCTATATTCGTCCAAAGGATGGCCAGAGAGGTATATTCCTACCAACTCCTTCTCTTTGTTAAGCTTCTCCAATGGGCTCCATTCGTTGCTTTCGGGTATCTTTGGCGTAGCTATCTCCACCGAACTCATATCGCCGAAGAGCGAGTTCTGCATTTGTCGCTTCTCGTTCTGATAGGTTTGCCCATATCGGACTAGTGTATCTAAGAATACTTCGTTCTTGTTATTCATGCCGAAATATTGCTCTCTGCGCAGTCCGAAGCCGTCAAAACCGCCACTGTAGGCCAGACTCTCAAATGCTTTGCGGTTCACCTGCGTGAAGTCCACACGCTGTGCAAAGTCAAATATATCTTTATATGGTCCGTTGGTCAGCCGCTCTTTCACTATTGCTTCGGCTGTAGTAGCTCCCATATTCTTAATGGCTGCAAGTCCGAAGCGTATCTCTCCCTTCTTGTTAACACCGAATTCCACAAAGCTTTCGTTCACATCTGGACCCAAAGTCTTTATACCCATGTGCCGGCACTCCTCCATCAGCTTTGTAATCTCGGTTATTTGACTGAAGCGTCGTGTCATAAGGGCGGCCATAAACTCAGCAGGGTAGTGGGCTTTAAGGTAGGCCGTTTGGTAGGCAACCCAAGAATAGCAAGTGGCATGCGACTTATTGAAGGCGTAACTGGCAAACTTCTCCCAGTCGCTCCATATCTTTTCCAGCACCTTTGGGTCGTGACCGTTTTCCGTTCCTTGTTTTATGAACTTCGGCTTCATCTGGTCTACTATGGCCTTCTTCTTCTTTCCCATGGCCTTGCGCAGTGCATCGCTCTCGCCTCGGGTGAAGTTGGCCAACTGTCTTGACAATAGCATCACCTGCTCTTGGTAGACAGTAATGCC
>CAZUWO010000087.1:0-6061 GCA_964623995.1 uncultured Prevotella sp.
GAAAGCGGAGCAAGGTGGAAGTTCCATTGCTGCCCGGACTGATATTTGCCCATGCCACAAAGGCCGACATTGAAGACTTCATGTTCGGCACATCGCCCGTTTCGCTTCATGTTCGCTTCTATCGCGACCGCACAAGCTTACGAACCGAAGACGGTTTGAACCCTCCCCTCACCGTAGGCGACCACGAAATGGACAGCTTTATAAGAATCTGCCAATCTAGCAATCCCTACATCCAGATTATCCCCGACGACAAACAGAACCTTATTCGCAAAGGAGACTGGGTGAGAGTAACCGGTGGCGACTTCAAAGGAGTAGAAGGACGCACCGCAATAGTAAAGCGTCAGCGCTGCGTTCTCGTCGATCTGAAAGGAGTTTGCTGCGTCACCACCGCCTACATTCCCAAATTCCTCCTCGAAATAGTACCGCAAGAGGAAGCCTGACAGGGATATAGCTCTACTATCATTTTCCTTTTCAATATACCATTAGGTACGGTACAGACTTTATCTTCTGAACCTACTTTAATTGGTAACCTTTATCATGCTTTCCTTGTGGTAACCGCAAAGCATGAAAACGCAATGAGTACACTTTTTCTATATAAGGCAATAGCTGAATAAAGTAACACGGCATGAGAATTTACAAGTTGCCGTAATACCTAAAACATATTCTACTGTGATACTTTAATGTAGAATGACACAAGATGATACGATATAATAACATATCAACACAAAGGATCTCTTGGCTAAAATCGAACAAAAGCCTATTGCAGAAGAACAGCAATGCTATTAGGACTTTATTATATCCCGAAAGTGTTAATGAATTAGAAAAGATAGTCAAAGATTTATATTTACAGCACAAAAAATTCGATATAATAGGCTGGTCATCTAACACTCTATTTATGCCTTCGTATAAAATAGATTACCTTATTTGTACGAAGGAATTAAATAAGTGGGAAGAAAAAAACAATCTTATCATTTGTGATAGCGGTGTTTCCGTTTCCAAGCTAGCAAGAGAATGTGTCAAGAAAGGTTATAAAGGTTATTATGGCCTGATCGATCTTCCTGGCACAATAGCAGCTGCAGTGTATGGAAACTGTGGATGCTTTGGATGTACCATATTGGAAATCCTTGACCATATTATTTTACTTACACCACAAGGCAACCTTGTAAAAGTTACAAAACATGACCTTAGACCAGAATATCGTAGCACTTCATTAAAAAGAAAAGAAACCGAAGGGATAATCATCCAGATTATTCTAAGGAAAGAAATGGGAGTGCCAGAAGAGGAAATGGTTAAAGCAGAAAAGGTTAAAGAAGAGAGAAGAAAGTCTCAGCCTAATGGAATCAACAACTTAGGTTCAACTTTTGTACTTGGCAAAGAGCTCAGCAGAAAAGGCCATCGTTTCTTTTGGATAGTAAGTAATCTTAGGAAGTGGCTTAGAATTAAAAATGAAAAAACATTAATATCAATGGCCTTAACATTAATTGGTGGCCATAAATTTACACCTTATTTGTTCGATTTGGGAAGATGGATGTTTTATGACACAAAATCATACAAATTGTTGTTCAAGTATGAACTATTTATAAAAACTCTCTTTCCAAAATCTCATCTTGAAATAGAAGTCAGGAAATAGCCCACTGATGGAATCTCTCTCCGACAGCAAGCGCTTGGCCAAAAACACCTTGATGTTGTACGTTCGTACATTCATCATGATGATAATTGGCTTCTTTACCTCACGTTTAATCCTGAATGCGCTGGGTATAGAGAACTACGGCATCAACAATGTCGTGGCTGGCTTTATTGCGATGTTTTCTGTGGTGCAGACTACTTTGACAAACTCCACCACTCGTTTCATGACGTTTGAACTTGGCAAAGGAGAAAATGCGAATCCTAAAAAGGTTTTTGGCATAGTGATGACAATTCATATTGGCTTGGCTGCTTTCATGGTTCTCTTGCTCGAAACAGTTGGCCTCTATTTCCTTAACCATGGATTAAACATCCCCCCTTCACGTATGTGGGCAGCAAACTGGGTTTTCCATTTTGCTATTATCTCCATGTTTATTGGTATAATTAATTCTCCATATACGGGTCTCATAATTGCCCATGAGAAGATGGGCGCTTTCGCTTATCTTTCAATGCTTGACGTTACCATCAAGTTACTTATAGTTTATCTCCTTTACATCACACCTTATGATCGACTTGTCACCTATTCAGCTTTCTATCTTTGCACGAACTTTCTCATTATAACCATCTATCACATTTATTCTCGGAGGAAATTCCCAGAAGCAAAATACAGTTTCGTGAAAGACAAGAAAAGCTATGTTGAGATATTTAAGTTTGCTGGCTTCAATTTTGCTGGTGGCATTGCCAGCATGCTTAGCACTCATGGCACAAACATTCTTATAAATCTATTTTTTGGTGTCACACTTAATGCAGCCATCGGAATAGCCAACCAAGTGCAAGGATTGGCCACAAAGTTTGTGGGCGATTTCATCACAGCACTTAAGCCGCAGATTACAAAGGAATATGCAGCTGGCAACATCGACAGGTCCATGAGGCTTGCTTTTCGAGGGTCTAAATTTTCTTTCTATCTTGCTTTGCTGCTTGCCATACCAATAGTAATACGCACCCCATACATATTGACTTTTTGGTTAAAGATATACCCGCCAGAAGCAGTGGGATTCTCGAGACTCATAATAGTTTTGACTATGCTTGTTTTGTTGTCTGACACTTTGGTTACCGAAATGCTGGCATCTGGCAAGGTTAAGAGTTTCAATCTTTGGGTTGGTGGGTTAAGGCTGCTAATTCTTCCTTTGGAATATATCGTCCTTTCTTTGTTCCATATTCCATATTTGGTCGTCTGCGTACAGATATTCATGGAAATCATATCTTTGTTTGTAAGACTTCGCTGTTTGGAAAATGTAACTGGAAGAAATCACATCATTCCTTTCATTAAGTCTGTTGCAGCACCTATTTCATTGGTAACCATAATTTCAGTAGGATTGAGTATAACATTTAACGTACAAATACCAGACAACTTTATAGGCTTATGCCTTTTCTCAGCCCTAACAATGATGGCATGTGTCGCAACCATCTATTTCTTGGGTATTACCGCCAGCGAAAGGTCTACCATACAAAGTGCAGCCATTAACAAACTGAGAAAAATCGGCATAATTCGAGCATAACATGCGTATAGGCATCCTGACTTTCCACCTTGCTCACAACTATGGGGCTGTATTGCAATGTTACGCCTTACAAGAGGTGCTGCGCGGAATGGGACACGACGTGTGGGTCATCGATTACCAGCAACCTTTCATGGTAGAATGGTTTCGGCCGAAACGGTTGTTTGGTTTTAGAAGCTTCTTAAAGGCGTTCAAAAAAGGTTGTCTCGCTGAATACATGAGAAAAAGCATTCATCCCTACAAAGTGGCGCATCGATTCGAAGCGTTTAGGAAAAAGTATTTGCAGCTTACGAAGAAATGCTATGGAGTGGATGACATTCCCTCGATGGACCTATACATCGTTGGAAGTGACCAGCCTTGGAATCCTGATCTCACGGGAGGGGCAGATATGGTTTATTATGGGCAATTCCTCAGGCCTTCAACATCCCGACTCGCCACTTACGCCATGAGTGGCTCGATAGAGGCGATAAGCAAAGTGGGATGGGAGAATGTTAAGCAGTATTCTACGAGCTTCGACGCCCTGTCTTTCCGTGAGGAAAATCTTGAAAAGAAAATTGCAGAATACTCGCAGACGCATCCTTATGGAAGCCAATGATAAACAAGCGTTGGGCAAATCACAATTATGTTTTGCTCTATCATGTCGGTGGGCCCGAACATGTTATAGAGGCCATAACAGAAAAAACCAAGGCTATTGCGAAGTCAAAAAAGCTTGAATTCATCGATGCCAGTCGATATCAATATTCTCCATCCGATTTCGTCTCTGTCATCCGATATGCCCGCTATGTGATTACCGCGTCCTTTCATGCCATGGTGTTTTCCATCATTTTCCACAAGCCTTTCACAGTGGTCAAGACAGGGCAGGCTTCCGATGCACGATTCTTCAATCTGTTGGATTCAATGGACATTACCAGCGATTCATTAAAAAATCCAGAAGATATCAGTGTCCCTATGCAGATAGACGATATCGCATTTGATGAGAAATTGGAGAAAGAAAAACAGGCTTCCATCAACTTCTTACACAAAATTTCATCCTAATGAGAAAATTGCTTTCCTAACTAAGGACAACCTTAATTTATAACTTTACAAAAAAGTGGAATAATAAACACACGATTTTAGTATGAGCTTTAATAAAATGAAAAATTGGGGACTCACACCATTAAGCATAGGGGTTTCTTTGCAACTAATGCTAACAATGACGGTAATCTTTGTCTGCATACAATTGCTTTTCTCCGTATCACTTCACTTTCCTGTGGGTTTGTTACTCGGTCTTGCAAGTCCCTTGTTTTTTGTTCACAATCAAAGGTTGGGAAGGTGCAACTATTTATTTGCTTTAATGTGCTTCTTAATATGTTGCGCCGTCTGTGGGCAGCTTTACGATTTCTCATACGACGGTCAGACCTATCACCAATTGGCTCAAATCATGTTAGTGGATGATGGGTGGAATCCTTTTTGGGGGAAGGAAAGCATCGGACAATATTATCCCAATGACTTATGGGTAAATGCCTACCCAAAGGGAATGTGGCTGTATGCTGCATCATTTTACGGAATTACAGGTAACATTTTAGCGGGTAAGTCTTATCAACTCATCCTCATGCTGTCTACTTTCATGCTGGTATATGAAGTATTACATGAACGGTTGTTATCCATATCATTGTGTGTAGCATGTTCTTTTGCCATTGTCTTGAATCCTGTGGTCATTGCACAATGTCTGTCTTATTATATCGATGGAGCACTTTATTTGCTCATCATAGATTTCTTATGCTTGAGCCATTTTGCCCAAAGGGGCAATTTATGGAATTCTTTCACGCTTGCACTGTTTGGTACTATTGTCCTTGCTTGTAATACTAAGTTCACAGGCCTTGCCTATATGGTTATACTCTGTGCAACAAATCTAACAAGGACCTTGCTAACCAAGAAAAAAGACTTATTTAGATATCACTTTGCGGTATATACAATTTCTGGTATCTCTGCTGTGTGTTTCTTTGGGTTCAATCCCTACATGACTAATATCATTCGGCACGAAAATGTTGGTTGGCCTATCACAGGTGCTGGTCATAAAATTGATATTATATCGCGACAGATTAACTCAAAATTTGCGGAGCATTCACGATTATATAAGTTTGCTGTTGGCTACAATGCTTGGTGCTCTAACTCACAAACCGATTATCCAAAAATGAAGTTTCCTGGGGAGACAAACATCCAAGAACTGAAAACCTACGGAGAAGATACCCGCATCGGTGGTTTTGGTGCATTATTCGGAGTGATTTTATTGACAAGTACAATCATGCTATGTGCATTAGTGCTAAAGAAACGACTAACAAAAGACCAACTTTTGCTACTTGGCGGCTTGCTTTGTTCCGTTTTCGTCAACCCCGAATGCTGGTGGGCAAGATATGTACCGCAACTATGGTTGTTCTGTATCTTGGTTTTCATATATTCATTGCGAACTTTCAGCATGAATACAAGACGATATATATGCTTATGCTATGGTCTGTTGTTGACAGCCAATGTTGGAATCTCAACTGTTGAACAAATGAGGGCTTATGTATCTCGGTCACTTCGACAATATGAGTTTAACCAGATCTTGGCTAAAGCTCAAAGAGTAAGCAAAGCACCTGCCTATGTTAACTTTGGTGTATACTATAGCAAAACAGCCTCCATTCTTGAACACGATGGGATTGATTACGTCTATTATCATCCAGACAAGATGATACTTCCTCAGGGCTACAATCTGTTTTTTAAAGATGAAGAAACCGTCATTTACATCAAATGAGCCTTTAAAGCTGGCATTTAAGAAAAAATATTCTATAACTGAACGGTCTATAAGGATTAGGAATTGTAAAGAATGGTGCCCTACTAATAAACTGTTTGGAATAAGCCAA
>CAZUWO010000087.1:6071-13087 GCA_964623995.1 uncultured Prevotella sp.
AGTTCGATAATTTCCTCGTAAAGTTTTCCGATTGGCTTCTCCGCAAAGTGGAACGCGGCAAATGGACACGAAACAGCAATCAAAAGATGCGGTCGTGGTACTTCCGCAGGCGTTATGGCTACCTCGTGGATGAATACAAGGGTAAGCCTATACCAACAGGACCGAACAATGGTCCAATTTGGATGTTTTGGTGGCAGGGTGAAGAATCGATGCCACCTATCGTGAAAAAATGCTATGACTTGGCTGTGGCTCATGCTCCCAAAGGTCATCATGTCATATTGCTGACGGAGAAAAACTTCAGAGATTACGCAGATATACCTGATTATATCATAGATAAAGTAAAGCGGAAAATTATCACACTTACTCATTTCTCTGATATTCTGCGCGTCTCTTTACTTTGGGCGCATGGTGGATTGTGGATGGATGCAACGATGTACACAACCTCCAGCATTTCTCCAGCTCTTTTTTCCAAGTCTTTCTTCTCAGTACGCACTCCTGATGACGGACAGTGGGTGTCGCGATGCCTCTGGACAGGTTTCTTCATGGGTGGAACGAAAGGGCATCCCTTGTTCGGCTTCGTCCGTCAATTATTTCTCGATTACTGGAAAAGCCATGAAGAGTTGCTCGACTATTTCCTGATTGATGTTGGCATAGTGATGGCATACGACAGCATTCCACAGATAAAAGATTCGGTGGACAATGGTGTATGGCGTACCGACAAGCTCTTCTATCCACAAAACCATATAGACCAACCGATTGACATTCCTTATTACGAGCAGATTGAGAAGGATTGTCCATTCTTCAAAATGACCTACCGAGATTATTTCGGCAAATTAATGGTCAAAAACGACAAAGGGGAATACACCTGGTATGGATACATGCTCACCCATTAGGCTTTCGGTCATTGTTCCTGTCTATAATGCAAGTGCGACTCTTCGTTGCTGCATAAAGAGCATCTTGCAAAGTGATGAGGAAGACATGGAAGTCATTCTTATCGATGATGGCAGCATCGACAACTCATCCGACATCTGTAAAGAATTTGCACTACAGGACAAGCGTGTAAAGGCTTTCCAAAAGGCTAACGGAGGGGTGAGTTCTGCACGCAACCAAGGCTTGGATATGGCTAAAGGAGAATGGATAACTTTTGTGGATGCCGACGATTTAGCAGCACTATCCCTTCTTACCTGTAAGCCTGAAATAGATTGTGAACTTGTCTGTTTCAACTGGGAATACACTACAGGGGAGAAAGAGGAAGAACACTTGGAAGATGTGATTTACAAAGGGAGTCAAGTGCATGATTTTCTTAATCTTCATCTGTCAGACTTCATTTTCCGTTGTCCATGGGCAAAACTATTCAAGAGAACGGTTATCAAAGACCACCACATCCGTTTTGACGAACGATTCCATTTGGGCGAAGACAATCTTTTTGTACTCAATTACCTTCGTTATTGCCAAGCTATTTCCACGGTGAACGACACTGGCTATATCTACTTGCGCCCAAGCCAATCAAAATACACTTTGCCATTGAATGCAGTCGCCGAATACCTCTCGGCTTTTATGAGCAGTTATCATGCGCTGGACATCGACTGTAAGCCCTTGCTCCTATTGCTGGAATACTATTATTCCATGAGAGTGAACGACAACAAATGGAAAACAAAAATCAAGTGGGAAAAGATTTCTGCTGTTAGAGATATTCGACGCACCTGTTGGATGGAATACGGCAAGAAAGAAAAAGCATATATAGCCATGAGGAGACTGTTAGCCCCTCTTTTTCATTGAAATGGTGAACTATAAAGTCAGCATAATTGTGGCTGTCTACAACGTGGAGCGATACATCCGTCGATGTGTTGACAGCCTTTTGGCACAGACCTATCACAATATAGAGGTCATCCTCGTTGATGATGGGTCTACAGATGGCAGTCCTGCCATTTGCGATGAATACGCTTCGATGGACCACCGGGTTAAGCTCATCCACAAAACGAATGGAGGAGTAAGCACGGCGCGGCAAGCCGGACTTAATGCGGCATCAGGCGATTACATCATCCATGCTGACCCCGATGATTATGTTGAAACAACAATGGTGAAGGAATTGCTCGATGAGGCTTTGCGTACAAATGCAGACATCGTTACCTGCGACTTCTTCATGAATGAAAAGCTAAAAGAACAAAACTACACCGATAGCGCAGACCTTCTCAAGAGGCTCATAGATGTCAGTTGCATTTGCGTTTGTTGGAACAGTTTTATTCGCAGACAATTCATAGTAGAGCATGGAATTTCGTTCTCTCCCAGTTGGCTTTCCATGAGCGAGGACTTTTTGTTCCTAACCCGAATGTTAGTTGCAGGGGCAAAGGCCGTCCACTTGCACAAGGCGTTCTATCACTATTGGGTAAGCAATGCGGGCAGCCTTTCTAACCGACATTCTGCAAAGAAATTGGAATCTATCAAGGCTGTTATCAACGAGATGGGGAATTTGGTCGACGCTAAGGATTACGACGATTTTTATAACCGCAAGAAATATGCCATCATGTATGCTTATCAAGGTAAGATATTCAGCGTCATCCCAACACTTTATCCAGAGATTCACAATAGATTGAAAGCGGAAAGCATAAAGGATGGCCGCTACAGTCTCACGTGGCAACTGTATCACGCTATTGAACACCCACGCTCAACATATTATAAGGCTCGGATTCGTCATTATATCCACCGATTGTTTGGAGGGAAATAAAAAATACAATATGTCGCTTTTATCAATAATCGAAAGCATCCGTGTGAGACTTGACAGCCTCTATTATCATGCGGTTAGCCATCGTTTTGCTTCCATAGGAAATAGAGTTTATATTGGACGACTCGCCCAACTTGTTGGACCACAGCATATCCACATTTCTGATGGTGTCTCTATTGGTCGAGGTTGCTTTCTTCTTGCAGTGGATAATTACCAAAGAAAAGACTTTTCACCAAGTATCAATTTAGGGCGTGAAGTGGTCATCGGCCCAAGTTGCCACATAACAAGCATCAACGGCATCAGTATAGGAGACCATACACTCATTGGTAAATGGGTAACCATCACCGACAATTCTCATGGTAGTACCGATAGCCTGTCTACTATTACCCCCCCCATTTCACGCCCATTGAAATCAAAAGGCAAAGTCAAAATAGGAAGTAACGTGTGGATTGGAGACAAGGCAACCATATTGCCAGGAGTAACTATCGGCAATGGAGCAATCGTAGGTGCAAATGCTGTTATCACACACGACGTGCCACCTTATTGCATCGCGGTAGGCAATCCAGCCAAAATCATTGAAAAACAAAAAAATGAGTAAGCCAAGATTAATAGCGTTTTATTTGCCACAGTTCTATCCTACAAAAGAGAATGATGAATGGTGGCAACCTGGATTCACCGAATGGACTAACGTAGGACGGGCAAAACCCCTTTTCCCTGGTCATCACCAACCCAATGTACCGAGAGACCTCGGATATTACGACCTACGAGTGCCGGAGACTCGTGAAAAACAAGCAGAACTGGCCCGAGAAGCTGGCATTGAGGGGTTCTGTTACTGGCACTACTGGTTCGCTGGCCGCCAGTTGCTCGACCGTGTTTTTCGTGAGGTAGTGGAATCTGGCAAGCCCGACTTTCCTTTCTGTCTCTGTTGGGCCAACCACTCATGGTTGAAGAAGGTTTGGGATCCAACTAAACCCAACACTTTGCTTATAGAACAAACTTATCCTGGCAAGCAAGACTATATCGACCACTTCTATGCCTTACTCCCAGCCTTTAAAGACCCTCGGTATATGAAGCGTAATGGTAAGTTGATATTTGGACTGTTTGCTGCCTTAGATGTACCTGACTTGAAATTATTCAAAGACACATGGAATGAACTTGCCAAAGAGAACGACCTCAAAGGTTTTTGGTTCTTTGGACTGACATACGGTATGGAAAACGGCCAAAAAGCGATAGACATGGGATACGATGCTGCTTGTGTCGATTACATGCAAAAACAGAACATTATAACCAATCCCATCGCAAACTTCATTTGGCATGTTATAAGGAAGTTCACTCCTTTCCCTAAATATATGACATACAACAGATATGTCAAGGATATGCTCAAGCATTTCCAACCAAAAGAAGGATTCGTGCCATGTATTGGCCCAAATTTCGACCACTCGCCCCGAAGTCGTAATCGTGGTGTGATTCTATTCGGTTCTACGCCGAAGAAGTGGAAGCACTTTTGCGAGAAGATTTTCAGTATGCTGAAGAATCGCACACACGAAGAAAACATTGTTGTCATAAAATCTTGGAATGAGTGGGGCGAAGGCAATTATCTTGAGCCCGATTTACAATATGGCAAGCAATATCTTACGTCTTTAAAAAATGCATGGGATATGAGCTAGTGGGGATAAATTTAACCCTTCCCATATTCTTACCTTTGATACAGCCTTAATTTCGTTGAGAAATTTTGCAAGTGAAATCATTTGTTCGACAATATAATAAATATCATATATAATGAAGATACCATTAAAATCCAGTGGAGGAATATTTACTAAAGTATTTAAAGTCGAGGTTCATAAATATTATATTTTATTCCCTACAAATGTAACTCTTGTTATTATTTCATTATTTTGACTCATTTGATTATAGTAACCTCTGTTGGATAGTTACAATGGATTAAAGAAACTATCTTGTTCTTTATGTCAATTATAGGTTTTGAACTTTTGTTTACTCACAAGGTATGAGAGGCTTTATAAGGAGACTCGTTTCTTCTAAGATGAAACAAAAGTTGCAAATAATGTCACAGACTAAATTAATTACTCTTTGACTTATGATTTCCATTATTATTCCAGTTTATAATTCTGAGAAATATCTTCGATGTTGTCTTGACAGCATCATGACACAAACATACAAAGACTTTGAATGCATCTTAGTTGATGATGGCAGCACAGATGACTCTGGCAAAATATGTGATGAATACGGTGCAAAGAATGATCGTTTCAAGATAATACATAAGGGAAATGGCGGTGTTTCCTCTGCCAGAAACAGAGGGATCAACTATGCCCAAGGGCAATGGATATATTTCTGTGATGCTGATGATAAGCTTGCTGACAATAGAAGCTTGGAAAATTTATTAGGATTGATTAAAAACGCCGATCTTGCTGTTGGTGGACATAATAATATTGATGATGAGGGAAATTTATTAGAACTTGACTATAAGCCTTTTAAGGGCAAAATGTCTATGCTGGAATATGTAGGACGCTTCTTTTCCCGTAAATCTGTAGGATACCAAGGCTATTTGTGGACAAAACTTTTCAAAAAATCTATAATTGAAAAGAATAATTTGCAGTTTGATGAAAGTATTAAGTTCGCTGAAGATATGCTTTTTATAACACAATATTGCTGCTGTGACGATGCTATAACAGTCAATATAAACAGCAAATTAATAATTTATGATTATTATCACCATCAGGGTAGCGCCATGGATTCGCTAAATCAGAAATATAATCCTAATTTCTTTACAGATTTTCTTGCATTCGAGAAAATTCAGCGTATAGTTGCAGACAGATTTAACAACAAAAGAATTATCAGGTCATTTATCTACAGACTTTTTATATCGGGTTATTGGAATCTCAGGCTTATGAAACAGTTTCATGTTGATGACAAACCTCATAAAGATTACATAGAAAAATCAATGTCACGTTTCCCGAAATTGAAGGCAAAATACGACAAAAGACAGATATTCCAAAAATTTAAAGAAGATTTATTGAAATTGCCAATTGAAGAACGTGTCGGTTTTACTAACATATGGCTCCATAGTAAAGATTGTAAATTCTTTTATTTGAATCGAAAATGGAAAATCGTCTACATCCTTTCAATGATAGGATGCGAAAAAGGAGTAGGTCTAATAAAATCAAAACTGATGTACAACAACAAATAAGTTCCAGATTGATAATACATTTTCTTATGGAAAAATAATCCATAGATTGGTTTCTAAAGCATTGCCGAATACTGTGTGAATATGGCTGAATTCAAAGATTATCTTAAATAATATTGGCCATGATTCATAAATGTGTATATGCGATAATAGTTGCTGTCCTATCCATTCACAAGAAATAAATAAAATCATGCTAAATATATTTTAGCTAGTAGCAGAATATGTCTATTAAGTTATTACGGGCTGTTGCCCCATACAGACACTCAGGACAAGTCAACTTCAAAGAATATCCATATAGGGCATGGAAAGAACTTGGCGGACTGACAGCATCATCGCATTATCCACCTCGAATTCTGCATGGACAGGCATATCGTTGGGAGTTGCCATGCTTGTGGAAAAACAAGACAGAGGCAAGGCTGCGATTTATTGAACCTGCGTCAATCCATTTTGACACTTTCCCTGATAATGCACGATATGAAATCGTCCCTATGATTTGGGACTGCTGGCCTAAGTATTACGACACAATGCTAAATTGGATTAGGAAGCATCAGGTCAAGTCTATTATATTCACTTCTTCGCAAACAGCTAAGGTATTTCAGAACTATTTACCAGAGACCAATATCTTAAATTTAACTGAAGGGATAGACACTTCTCCTTACGATGCTGGAAATTGCCTAAAGGAAAGAAACATTGATTTATTGGAATATGGAAGCATCAAGCGAAATTTCTTCCATCACTATGTAAAAGGCATCAATCACATAAACAGAGCCAATGCAAATGGCTTGTTATTCACTTTTGATGATTTAATCAGAACGTTGTCTGATTCTAAAATAGTTATATCATTGCCTCGTTGTGATACAGAACCAGAAACTACACAAGGTATAGAAACACTAACACAACGTTTTTGGGAAGGTATGCTTTCCCGTTGCGTATTACTTGGACGAGCACCTAAGGAACTGACAGAACTTGTCGGCTACAATCCCGTTATTACACTCGATCGCAAACACGCAGATGAGCAAGTAAAAGATATTATAAGTCACATAAATGAATACCAAAATCTGGTGGACCGAAATCGTGAGACGGCCCTACGTA
>CAZUWO010000088.1:0-12099 GCA_964623995.1 uncultured Prevotella sp.
CTGATAATGATTTCGAAAGCTGATATCAAATTTAATGAATGGCAGAAGAAAAATGTACAACTGCTATAATTGCTGAAAAACTAATGAGAAACTAACTTAGAAAAAAAGTAATATTTTTCTTTTTACATTGTTGCATTTATTTGATTAAAAGTGTACGATACTGTCGTCATTTAGTAATAAAATTATGATGAAATTAGGCTCTCTGTATCGTAATTCTGTTACGGAACCTCTGTAATTCGATTACGGAAGTCTTGTAATCCCATTACGGAACTTCTGTAACAAGATTACGGGGCTTCCGTAATGCGATTACGAAAGTTCCGTAATGCTTTTACAGTTATAGAGAGTCCAGGAAGAGACAGAACACGCACATTAACATAATGTGTAAAAAATGTAGTAACATGCTTCTAAGAGTCTGATGGGTAAAGATATATGAGGTTGTAAAGACAACAAAAAAAGGAGTTCCAAACATTTGGTACACCCCTATCCAAATATAAAAATTATTAGCTTTTTAAATAATGCTTGATTTCAGGTTCGCGCCTCACGGCGTTCCCCTTTAATCTTGCATCTCATGTTATCCTAACAATCCAAATTCACCTTATAACTAAACCTATTAAACTAAACAATCAAATAATCTACCTATGAAAACTAAAAACCTAAATCTATCTAACCTAAACAATCTTTACCTTTTCTGACTGCAAAGGTATAACTTAATTGCTTCCTAACAATGGAAAAGTATTTATTTTACAACGATTGCATAATTTTATTGACGTAAATCAATCATGTGTACGTACACAAAAGGTGAAAAGGCCATTTAATTCATGTTTATTACAAAGAATAAACTGGCCAATAGTTCCATCCAAACCACATATATAGGCAAAATCCAAGCCCATTTTCGCAGTCCGTAACTAAGCAGAACTATAAGCTGTGATGACGTCCGGCACTGTCCACTCATAACAGCATAGCTCACGGAACAGAGTACTACTAGGAAACAAATGAGCGGTATTATGCCACGTTGTAGGCTTCCAGGGAAGAGGGATCCGGTTATACTTAGAAGCGGAGCATGAGGAATGAAGCACAAAAACAGTATTACAACAATAAATGTGGCCACCTCTAAAGCCACCAAATATAAGGCAATGCGTGAACGGAACGACAGTTTCGTTTTGCCCACAAGGCTGCGAAGAGCACTTTTTAAACCTCCACCTACGAATGCTCCTACAGATATCATGCCTAATATAAGCCAAACGAGAAGCGGACTCTCAAGGCTAGACTCGAGCGAACCTACAAGCCATCTCGCTCCTGTGTCAGATATCAGGGTGCGAATTGTCCAGTCCGGACATGCTGATGCCGCAATCCACGACAACAATACAAGCACAAGCCACAGCCCGCAACCAACTATAAGTGCCCATCCTAGCTTATTCTTCATCTGGCTGAAGGTTGTCTAGATCGATTATTCTAAGCTGAAGTGCCCTGACAACAAGGCGCGTTGCGTTTACGCTCATGCGACCATTGCCTTCGGGAAACAGTTTTTGTACCAGTTCGTTCTGCCTCTTTTCCAGGCTCTTTACACCGAAGGGCATGCCTTGCAGGGCTGCAATCTGATCTTTGGTATAGCCAAGAGCAAGATGTCTGAGAAAACGTTCATCGTACTCATCTATCTCGTAGTCGACCATGGCTTCCTCGTGTTCTATTTCTTCATTTACGCTACTCTTGAACCTGTCTACTATTTTCTGCATAATAGGTTGGTTGAATACAAGCCGTTTACCATTCATAACACACATCACATCAATGCGCGTCAGTAGTTCGCCAGTCTTCAAGCATATGCCGTCGGCACCGGCATCGAGGGCGTCAACCCACAATTTCTCATTCAGAATCTCGCCTGTAAAGATGAGAACCTTTATATTTGGATACCGATTTTTAGTTTGCCGGCATATCTCAACACCCACTGTTGTGGAGCCACCGAGGCCCAAATCAAGCAACACAAGGTCTGGAAGCTCGCTCTTCATAGCCTTCCAGTAGTCCGGCTCATTTTGGGCCGTGGCTATCACTTTAGCCTCAGGTATATCGTTTTTAATTATACCTTCAGTTCCTTTTAATTCCAAAGGCACGTCTTCAACTATAATAACCTTGAACTGTTCCATAGAGTATATAATATTATTAAGGGTTATCTGTTTATCTTACTTCCCGGTAATTTTAGTCTGATTACAGTGCCTTCACCAATCGATTGGGCACTTATGCCACACGAAAGGTGGCGTGTTAGGTCACCACTGTCACGCACTATCTGGCGGCATATCAAGAATTCGGGCCGACCATGCTCTGTTGTGAACATCAGCATGGCATCTTTTGCCGTAGTGTTCAGATGCTTTAGAGTCATAGTAGCATCAACATAGCCATCAGAAACTTGTGCCTCAACTACTGGCGGATTGCCATTGTTGGCTTTAGTAACTATGGCAATGAGATAGTCTATCATTACCTTGTCGGCCCAAATATCTACGCCCGTGCCTGCAAAATCAATGCTTGATACGTGATAACCCACCGGTCTCAACAGGCTGAGGGCTTGCCCCAACAAAGCCACAAAAAGGCGTTCGTAATAAGAAGCCAGCTCTATCATGTCGGCAAGATGAGCATCTCCCTCTGTAGCAAGCATGCTGATTCGGGCCGGATAATACATTGTTTCGTGCTTTAGTGAGCTCAGGCAGTTATCGGTTGTACTATTCTGTATGTGAAGTCTTGAAGACTCAAAGTTAAGTTTGGCCAAAGTGTCGCGTATAGATTCTATCTTTGCTTTCTCTGTATTACTGTCATTTATCCATTGACTTAGTGACGTCAGTATTCTGTTAGCCACATCGGCCAGTTGTTTGGGGAATTTTTCTATTGGAAAGCGCTGCATTTCCTGCAACTTTTGTCGGTCGTTTTTTTCGGAAAAGAGTATAGAATTGAGATTCGATACCTGTTCCATGCAGAAACGGAAGTATACCACGTGGCGATAGTAGATGAAGTAATATGCTGGCCCTATGGCCAAAAGGAGCAGCATAAGCAGTATTGCCGCCACGTTCTTGTTTTGTTCTGCACGTTGCATTGTGCTGCAATATTGTCCTAAAGTGTTGTCGGCACTAACCTCACGAAACAACTGCGTATACACCTTATTATTGTATCGGTATAGCTGCCATTCATGTAAAGCCAATGCGGCTACGGCACATTCGTTGCGCACATCAAGCAAAACAGTGTAGTTTATAGGCAATCCTGAGTGGAACCATGATATCTCTGGGGGCACTTGAGAAAGGCTTGCAAGCATAGAAATGGGCCTTAATCCCCTACCCTTTTGCCCTGCCAGATAAGCATTAAAGTACTGGATAGCCGAGTCGGCAAACTGTATGGTTCGAGAATATGTGCCCTTAATGTTGCTGAAATAAGCAGAATCGGCATACTGTGCTGCCTGTTTTAAGTTCTTGTCAGTGGTTACTGCATGAGTGGCTAAAGGTAAAAGTAAGAACAAAGGCAGAAATAGGCGCATAACGCCCTTGGGCAATGAGAAGCTGAAACGGCTGCCTTTGCCCAATTGACTCTCAGCTTTTATTTGGCATTTGGCAAAAAGGCGGCTGGTTTTGCGGTACTTTTCTATTATTCCCTTACAGTTCATAAGACCATAGCCATGCCCTTTCTGCTCGCTTTCAGCCAACAAGTGCTGATCGACAAGAGCCTTAGTATCGAATATTGTAGCCAACTTTTCGGGCGCTATGCCACACCCCGTATCGCTCACAGCTATTTCAATCATGTCACCGATAGTCGTAGCCGTAACATCTACCCTACCTCCTTTGGGCGTAAACTTACGGGCATTATCGGCTAATGTGTTTATCATGAAGAGCGTAAGTACCTTGTCTGCTTTGACCACTGCATCGGTTTGACCAACGTTCAGTTTTATTCCTTCAAGCGAGAAGTTGGTTGATGAGCCCTTAATCATTTCGAACAGAGGGTCAAGAGCAAACGTTTCAACGCGTATACCCAACTGTCCACGCCGAAGTTGTATCCACTCTGTCAGTGTACTATTAAGGCTATTGAGCGTTTCTGACAGTTCGGCTACGTAATCAAGTCTTTCCTTTCTGGTGCTGTCGGATTCCTTGTGCTGTTCCAGTTTGGCAAGTTCAAGCTTCATCCTGTCCACTAATGGCAACATACTCTTTACGAATTGTATCTTGGCTCTCTGGTCTATGTTTAGGCGCTTTAACATTATCAACCTGTCTTGGGCAGCCACTTCGTCATCTTGTAACTGTTGTATCTGTTGCGCTCGTAGTTCCTTTTGCTCCCCCATATCAGTCTGCCACCGCTGCAAAGGCTTCAGTAAACTGTCTGTACTGAATCTTTTTGAGGCTCTTCTCCTTAAATGACTGAATACAATAAGTAATATTACAACAAGTAATATCATGACAACAACGGAGCCTATCAATAGATTTTGAACCCTGCTACTGCGGTCAAGTTGGCTTGCTCTGGCCTCAAGATAACGGTCTTGGCGTGTACTTTCCTGTAAATCGAGGTAGATATTGCGATTCATATCGCTCATTTGTTTGTTGTCGAGGGCCGACCATGCCACGCTGAGTTGCTCTCGGATAGAGGCAACAAGATCGGGAGCACGGTTGATTGCCGTGTTTCTGTTGAGGGCATTGTTTAGACAAACTACCGAGCTCTTATAATCACCAATGGTCTGATAGCACCCTGCAAGTGTACGATAGGAGCCTGCCATTTGGTAAGGATCGCCATATTGAGAAAAAAGGTGTAGCGAACGTTCGGCCAAATTGCCTGCAAGAAGAGAGTCTGGCATATTGTCTACGTTCAGAAAGCGTATACCGGACAGATTGTCATGAATCAGAGGGCGGCTGTTTGAAGGTTGCATCAGGTGCTCGCTAAGTGCCTGAAGCGCATTAGCAATAAAGTAAACATAGCCTTGGTCGAGCGAGAGCATGTAACAACGCATCAAATAGTCAAACTCCATTTGATTGATATCTTGCTGCGAACCATCGGTTATTATACCTCCAGCACCGATGTTATAGTAGTAATTTACAAGCTGGGCCGTGTCTTTTGTTAGTTCTTCGTAGTCCTTTATTTTCAGAAGTGCAGCCTTGCTCTGCCTCTCCAAACCTACATAATAATAATATGTGGAAGTTACAATTGCAAATTCTGTTCTTGCGTATATTAACCTTCGCCTTTGGTGTGCATTGAGAATATACTCTTCATCACGTATTCTGCGAAGGCGACGAAGGGCCTGCTCGTGGTAATCATAGAATTCTTTGTTAGATGATTGCCTTTGACATATTCGCATCATCTGCACATCTGACACCAATAATTCAACTTGATTGTCTGTTATTTTTAGGGCTAAGCTAAGATTGTAGCGTGCCCGCTTGAAATCCATGTGCATGATTTGGGTAAAAGCCAGATTGTTAAGTGCCTCGGCTTTACCTGCATTATATCCCTTAGATGCATTCCAAGCTTTTACTGCATATACGCTTGCAGAGTCCAAATTGCGATAATGCCAGTCATAGGAATATTCGTTCAGTTTGTCGGCAGCATCATTATGCTGGTCTCCACAAGCTGAAAAAAACAAAAGACCCCATAGGAGCAGTATCCAGATGGGGCCTTCTGTAAGTTTTTGCTTAAGCGCGTGCTTCCTTGATATAACCAAGAGCTTCAACACATTTGTCGGTTATTGCCTTCCAGTTCTTTGCGGCAATCTCCTCTTTCGGGAACAATTTAGAGCCCATACCTACACAAAGCACTCCGGCTTTAATCCATTCGGTGAGGTTCTCCTTGGTTGGAGCTACGGCACCAGTAACCATAATGTTTGACCAACGCAGTGGGCCAAGGATATTCTTAACGAAGGATGGGCCACCAACATTGCCTGCCGGGAACACCTTTGTAACATCACAGCCTAATGCCTGAGCGTTGCTAACCTCAGTAACTGAGCCACAACCTGGGCTGTAAGGAACAAGACGGCGGTTGCAGATAGGTGCGATCTCTGGTACGAAGTTAGGACCTACGATAAAGTTGGCACCCAGCTGTATGAAAAGAGCTGCCGAAGGAGCATCGATAACAGTGCCTGCACCGAGTATCAACTCAGGGCAAGCGGTGTCTGCCCACTTAACAAGTTCACCGAAAATCTCATGTGCGAAGTCGCCACGGTTGGTGAATTCGAATACGCGCACGCCACCATCATAGCATGCTTTGATAACGTTCTTGCAAACGTCGATGTCCTTATTGAAGAAAACAGGTACCATACCAGTCTCTTTCATTGCTGTTATGACCTGAATCTTATTGAACTTTGCCATTGAATATTTGTTTATTAAATATTGTTTTCAGTATTGAATTATGAGCGATGAATGCCAATTTACGGTGAAATTAGCAATCATCAGCTCAGCAGCATATTATCTCTGCACACGGCCGGAAGCATCACCACCGGCCAGATTGAGCACTTCCTGCTCGCTCATCATGTTGAAGTCACCAGGAATGGTGTGCTTCAAAGCTGATGCAGCAACAGCAAACTCAAGAGCTTTACCCTGATCCTCAGGCCATTTCAGCAATCCGTGGATAAGGCCGCCGGCGAAACTGTCGCCGCCACCTACGCGATCAATGATAGGAAGGATATCATAGTGCTTTGACTGATAGAAGTCCTTGCCATTGTAGATAAGGGCTTTCCAACCATTATGAGAAGCAGAGAGAGACTCACGCAGTGTGCTGACAACATACTTGAAGCCAAACTCCTTCATCATTCCCTTGAAAATGCCATAGTATCCCTCAGCATCAGTCTTTCCGGCTGTAACATCTGCTTCTGGCTTGAAGCCAAGGCAGAGTTGAGCATCCTCTTCATTGCCAATGCAAACATCTACATATTTCATCAAAGGTTTCATAATACTCTGAGCCTTTTCAGATGTCCACAGCTTCTTGCGGAAGTTCAAGTCACAGCTTACAGTTACTCCGTGACGCTTTGCAGCCTCGCAAGCAAGCTTTGTCAGCTCAGCAGCCTTGTCGCTTATGGCTGGTGTGATGCCACTCCAGTGGAACCAACTTGCGCCTTCCATAATCTTGTCAAAGTCGAAATCCTCTGGGTCAGCCTCAGCGATTGAGCTTCCCGCACGGTCATAAACAACCTTAGAAGGACGCATTGAAGCACCACTCTCAAGGTAATAAATGCCAAGACGATTACCTCCACGGGCAACAAAGTCGGTGTGTACACCAAAACGACGGAGCGCATTTACTGCGCATTGGCCTATTTCGTGCTGTGGCACTTTGCTAACAAAGTAAGCATCGTGGCCATAATTGGCCAAACTAACTGCTACGTTGGCCTCACCACCACCGTAAACAACATCGAAAAACTCACTTTGTACAAACCTCTTCTGACCTGGAGAAGAAAGGCGGAGCATAATCTCGCCCATTGTTACAACTTTAGCCATTTTGAATTTTTGTTTTAAATAATTTGTTATAATCAGCTTATTCTAGATTTCTTGAGCGTCAAATACAATATATGGCGCAAAAGTAATTAATTTTTCGCAATAAAGAAAACAAAAATATGAAAAATTCATTTTGGCTCAATTTCTGAGCTGTGCATTCGCACAATTAAATTATTATTACTATTTTTGCAGTGTAAAAAATTCAATTGAACTTTCGTATATGACGGACAAGATAAGGATAAAGGATATAGCCGAGAAGGCTGGAGTGTCGATGGGTACCGTAGACAGGGTGCTTCACAACCGCCCTAACGTGTCGAAAGCTGCCAAAGGTAAGGTTGAAAAGGCTATTAAGGAAATGAATTACAAGCCAAATATGTATGCCAGCGCATTGGCATACAACAAGACTTACAAATTCATATTCCTCATACCAAGCCATGCCCAGGAAGCTTACTGGGAGGAGATAGAGCTTGGTGCGGCCAAATGCGAGGAGCTAAGGCGAGACTTCCACATTGATGTGAGCTTTCTGTATTATACCCGTAGCGACGACACCTCTTTTCTGCATCAGTCTGAACAAGTTTTAAAATCGGAGCCAAACGGCGTTGTGGTGGTGCCAATAGACCTTGAAAACACCCGTGAGTTTACCGACAAACTGCACGAAAGGCAAATACCATTCATTCTGCTAGACTCCTATATGCCCGACTTGAAGCCTCTTTCGTTTTACGGACAGGATTCTTTTCAGAGTGGATATTTCGCCGCCCGAATGCTCATGCTTATAGCTCGAGGTGAGAAAAAGATAATGTTAATGAAGCATACGCGTGGAGGTAAGGTCGGTTCAAAGCAGCAAGCAAACCGTGAAGTTGGTTTCCGCCACTACATGACCGACCATTTTCCCGAAGTTGAGATAAAGGAATTGGATCTTCCTGTTGACATAGAAAGGAAGAAATACAAAACCATTCTTGACAAGTTCTTCACCGAAAATCCGGAAGTTCACAATTGTATAACGCTCACAAGTAAGGCCCATCTTGTTGGCGACTATTTGCTTAAGACCAACCGTCGCGACGTTCAGATAATGGGCTATGACGTCGTTGGCAAGAATGCCAACTGCCTTCGCGAAGGCTCTGTGTCGTTTCTGATAGCTCAACACGCTTACCGACAGGGTTATTATTGCGTGGAAACGCTGTTCAGGGCTATAGTAATGAAAGAGAAAGTCGATGCCGTAAACTACATGCCCATTGAGTTGCTGGCCAAAGAAAACATAGATTTCTACCGCCGTTCACAGCTATAAGACCGCTAAACCTATGACTTAGGCTTGCGAAACCGGGTACCTTACGATGATTAAACCAGTGCTTTAAGAAGAGAAACTTATACGTTAAAGATAGAAAAACAATAACAATCAAAAAATATTTTAAGATGGAAGAATCTGCATTCCTTAAAATTAATCCCGCCGACACAGTCGTAGTTTGTCTGCGTCCGATGAAGAAAGGCGAAGTCATTAATACAGGCTCTGAGCAAGTAACTCTGCTCCAGGACGTTCCTGCCGGCCACAAAGTATTGATTAAAGATACTAAAGAGGGTGTAAACGTAATAAAATACGGTTATCCTATTGGCCATGCAAAGGCCGACTTAAAGGCAGGTCAGTGGGTTAATGAAAACAATCTGAAAACCAATCTTGCCGGAACCCTCGAGTATACTTACAACCCTGTTGATGCCACACTTCACATTCCTGATGAGCATCGCACCTTCAAAGGCTACGTAAGAAAAAACGGCGAGGTGGGCACCCGTAATGAAATATGGGTCGTTCCCACTGTTGGCTGCGTCAATGGCATAGCCCAAAAGCTTGTGGAAAAGCTACGTCAGGAGACTGGATGCAAGGATGTTGACAACATACAGGAGTGGCATCACAACTACGGATGCTCGCAACTGGATGCCGACCATGAGAATACGCGCCGCGTTCTTCGTGATATATGCTTGCATCCTAATGCTGGTGGAGTGTTGGTATTGTCGCTTGGATGCGAAAACAACCAGCCAGACAAGTTCATGGAGTTGCTTGGCGACTATGATCATGACCGCATCAAGCTGCTCATTACACAGAAAGTTGACGGCGATGAGATTGAAGCCGGCATGGAAATACTGCGCGATCTCTACAAGAAAGCATCGCAAGACAAGCGCACAGACGTGCCAGTAAGCAAACTGCGCATAGGTTTGAAGTGCGGTGCAAGCGATGGTTTCTCCGGAATTACGGCAAATCCGCTTGTCGGAAGACTATCAGACTGGATTGTAGCTCAAGGCGGAACCAGCATTCTTACAGAGGTTCCTGAAATGTTTGGAGCCGAAACCATACTGATGAATCGCTGCAAGACGCGCGAATTATTCGATAAAACAGTTACCATGGTCAATGATTTCAAGGAATACTTCCTCAGCCATGGTGAGCCAGTAGGTGAGAATCCTTCTCCTGGAAATAAGGCTGGCGGCATATCAACTCTCGAAGACAAGGCTCTTGGATGTACGCAGAAATGTGGCAAAGGTCCCGTTAGTGGTGTACTGAAATATGCTGAGAGATTGTCAAGTAATGGGCTAAATCTATTGTCAGCACCTGGTAACGACCTCGTTGCCTCCACAGCTTTGGCCAGTTCAGGCTGCCAGATAGTTCTGTTCACAACGGGACGTGGTACGCCTTTTGGCACTTTCGTTCCTACAATGAAGATAGCCAGCAACAGCGACCTTGCTGCCCGCAAGCCAAATTGGATTGATTTCAATGCCGGAGTTCTTACTCATGGCACTTCAATGGACGCCCTTGTTCCTAAGTTTGTTGACAAAGTACTTGCTGTAGCAAGTGGTGAACGTGCTCGCAATGAGGTAAACGGCTATCAGGAAATATCCATTTTCAAAAATGGAGTTACTCTTTAAAGTCAATTTGTAGATTTGCTTATGAAGGATAACAGACACGGACTCATCGCGCTTTCGCCCCTATTGGTGTTCATTTTTATGTATCTTGTGGGAGGAATCGTGGCCGGCGACTTCTACAAGATGCCTATCACCGTAGCATTTATGGTGGCAAGCATCTATGCTGTTGCCGTTTGTGGCCGTTATCCTCTGAGCAAACGCATTGAAGTATTTTCACGAGGAGCAGGTTCTGAGAACCTTCTCCTCATGCTTTGGATATACGTTCTGGCCGGTGCATTTGCGGCATCGGCCAAGGATATGGGCAGTATAGATGCCACTGTTGGTGTTGCCCTTCGGTATTTGCCTACAAGTATGCTTTTGCCGGGACTATTTCTGGCAGCTTGTTTCATTTCTTTATCCATAGGAACTAGTGTGGGAACCGTTGTAGCTTTGGTGCCAATAGCTGCAGGAGTAGCCTCTCAAGCAGGTACTGGCATTCCCCTTACCACTGCAGTTGTAGTTGGGGGAGCTTATTTTGGCGACAATTTGTCTTTCATTAGCGATACTACTGTGGCAGCAACCCAGTCTATGGGTGTGAAAATGTCGGATAAATTCCGCGTCAATTTTCTAATTGTGTTGCCCGCCGCCATTGTAATACTGGCTATATACACCTTTATGGGCCTCGGTTCAAACGCTCCTGTATCAGTACAATCACCTAGTTTTGTTAAGGTTATCCCATACATTATCGTTCTTATCACTGCCATTTGCGGCATGAACGTAATGGCTGTGCTTACGTTGGGCATAATAGCATGTGGCGCTATCGGCATTATCGATGGCAGTTATGATGCTTTTGGCTGGTTTCAAGCCATGGGTAAAGGCATAACCAGTATGGGTGAGCTTGTAATAGTGGCTATGTTGGCCGGTGGAATGCTTGAAATAATACGTGATAATGGCGGTATCAACTATCTGATAGACAAACTTACGGCGCACGTAAGCAGCAAGCGTGGAGCCGAACTGTCAATAGCACTGCTTGTTAGCCTTGTAAATGTTTGTACAGCCAACAACACCGTGGCCATTATCACCGTTGGCAGTATCTCAAGGAAAATAAGTGAGAGGTTCGGAGTTGACCCACGCAAGGCCGCAAGCATTCTTGACACATTCTCTTGTACCGTACAAGGCCTCTTGCCATATGGTGTTCAGATGCTTTTGGCAGCAGGTTTGGCCCATATTAGTCCAATGCAAATAGTGCCATATCTGTATTATCCCATGGCGATAGGTGCGGCTGGACTGTTGGCCATATTGTTCCGTTACCCAAGGAGGTTTAGCTAATGGACATTATTAAGCGTAATTTTTTCAGTCTGCTTTCATCAGGTGCTTTTGGCTTAGAATGTAAAGTGGAACCCATGTCACCATTTAAGTGGCGGCGTTTAGGTCAAATGGTGGTGGCGCAGCATGTGGTTCCATACTTTACTGATGGTCTACTGCGAAACTCTAACGACCCTATGTTAAACACGCCGCTGTCATTCCTAGAGTCGGAAGAAAAAATACAACAACATGACTTCACCAAGGCCACGCTAAGCAGCGTATGGCTCAATCATAGATTGCGGCGAATCATGGACAATGAGCGTCATAGTATAGACACATCTTTGGAGACCATGCAGCTGTTGGGAATAATAGCCTATAACGTTGACCAAATTCTTAACCGAGGATTACAGCTTGATGGCATAATCAGATTAGGACGTTATCTGCGTGAAAGAGGTGAAAAAGTAGACTATGTTAAGCT
>CAZUWO010000088.1:12109-12963 GCA_964623995.1 uncultured Prevotella sp.
TAAGCTAGATCGCTGGATATCCAAGCTGCATTTACTTAGAATGGCGCAGCTACAAGGTAGCCTTCTTTGCGTGGCGTTCGACTTTGAGGACGACGAAATACCTTTCATGAAGCGAAGAGAGCCTGCTGCCCGTAAACTTCTGAACAGGGCTTTAAGTCATACTGAGCGTGACACGGCGTTGGAATGGCACTTCCGTCAAGGTAGTACAGGATTCGTAATTAATAATTCGAGCGTGATGAGGCGTAATCTTCGGCGCAGCATACGCTACTATAACTATGCCCCACTTGAGACTGTGGCAAACTTTGTCCACAATTTCATAAGGAGCTTATCCGAAATTGAAGAATGAATAACATTAACTCGACAAAGCAATTGAAGCGCAAATATCTTTTTATAGACCGTGACGGTACCATAATAGAAGAACCTGACGACGAACAAGTAGACTCTTTCAGCAAGTTAAAGTTCGTTAAGGGAGCCATAGGAGCGTTGTCTTTCCTCAGTAAACATACAGACTACTCTATGGTTATGGTGAGTAATCAAGATGGATTAGGAACACCTTCTTTTCCGGAAGACACATTTTGGCCTGTCCACAATTTCATTATTAACACACTGAAGGGTGAGGGAATAAGTTTTGCCGATCAATTAATTGACTGCCATTTCCCACAAGACAACTCACCAATGCGCAAGCCAGGAATAGGCATGCTTACCAATTACATCAACAATTCTGAGGTTGATATAGCCGGCAGTTGGGTAATAGGCGACCGGGAAACCGACAGACAATTGGCCCATAATTTAGGATGCCGCTCACTCATACTGGGCCAAGATGGAATCGATTGGCACAAGATAGCCGAACTTTT
>CAZUWO010000089.1:0-12948 GCA_964623995.1 uncultured Prevotella sp.
TCGGACTTCCGAACTTCACCCATAGCTTTGCAATGTTCATACCAGCATTGCACACTTGCCGAGAGTATGCCAAAACCGGACAAATGTGGCACTAAAACTTAAAATAATTATATATTTATGTCAAATATGGCATGTTTATAATCTGCTGAGGCATCAGTAAGCAAAATATTTTAGTATAAGAAAACAAAACAGAGCCCACTTTTAAAAAAATCTTCTTATAGCTTTTGATAACAAAAATAGGAGAAATGACGATTTTTTTGCATTTTGAGGAGTTTATGTTAGTTATTTTTTGTACTTTTGAAGGCTCTAAGAAATGAGGTAAAATGTCTCAAATCGAAGATAAAAGCCATTACAGACAATTTTGAAAGAAAACACTAATATATAATTAATGGACGAAAATAAAACCATTGATCAGGACAGAATCCTGAAAATCAACATCGAAGATGAAATGAAATCGAGCTACATCGACTATTCAATGTCGGTTATCGTGGCTCGAGCCTTGCCTGATGTAAGGGACGGCTTCAAACCAGTTCACCGCAGAATACTTTATGGAATGCTCGGTATAGGCAATACTAGCGACAAGCCTTACAAGAAGTGCGCCCGCGTGGTGGGTGAGGTTTTGGGTAAATATCATCCTCATGGCGACTCGTCAGTTTACGGAGCTTTGGTCCGTATGGGACAAGACTGGAACATGCGTTACAAGCTTGTTGATGGCCAAGGTAACTTCGGTAGTGTGGACGGAGATTCTCCTGCTGCCATGCGTTATACCGAGTGTCGATTGTCAAAGATGGGCGAACACATTATGGATGACCTTGACAAGGATACTGTCGACATGCAAAACAACTTCGACGACACCTTGCAGGAGCCTACAGTGATGCCTACTAAGATTCCTAATTTGCTTGTTAATGGCGGCAATGGTATTGCCGTAGGTATGGCAACAAACATTCCTACTCACAATCTTGGTGAGGTAATAGATGGTTGTTGCGCCTACATAGACAATCCGGATATTACCGTAGACGAGCTGATGAAATACATTCCGGCTCCCGACTTCCCTACCGGAGGCTACATTTACGGTCTGCAAGGAGTGAAAGAAGCTTACACTACGGGCCGTGGCAGGATAGTGATGAGGGCTAAAGCCGAAATAGAATCGGACGACCAGCATGACCGCATCGTTATAACAGAGATTCCTTATCAGGTGAACAAGCAGCAGCTGATAGAGAACATAGCGGAACTGGTGAAGGAAGGTAAAATAGAAGGCATATCGAATGTAAACGATGAGACTGGCCGACAGGGCATGAGAATCGTGGTAGATGTGAAGCGAGATGCCAATGCCAATGTGTTGCTTAATAAGTTGTTTAAGCTTACGGCTCTGCAAAGTGCTTTCTCTGTGAACTGTATTGCCTTGGTTAAGGGTCGTCCCCGATTGCTCAGTCTTGAGGAATGCGTTAAATACTTTGTTGAACATCGCCACGATGTAACCATACGCCGTACCAACTTCGAACTTCGTAAGGCTAAAGAACGTGCCCATATACTTGAAGGACTTGTTATAGCTTGCGACAATATCGATGAGGTGGTTAAGATAATTCGCGCTTCAGATAGTCCAAGCGATGCCCAGCGCAACTTGGAGCAGAGATTCCAATTGGATGAACTGCAATCGAAAGCTATAGTGGATATGCGTCTGTCTCAACTCACTAAGCTGCGTGTAGACCAGCTTAAGGCTGAGTATGATGACTTGCAGAAACAGATAGCTTACTTACAGCAGATACTCGACGATCCGGAATTGTGTAAGAAAGTTATGAAGGACGAGCTCTTGGAAGTCAAGCAGAAGTATGGCGATGCGCGCCGTACGATGATTATTCCCGACGAGCATGAGTTCAACGCAGAAGACTTTTATCCTAATGATCCGGTAGTAATAACAATTAGTCATTTAGGATACATCAAACGCACACCGCTTGCCGATTTCCGCGAACAGGCTCGTGGCGGTGTTGGCTCTAAGGGAGCACGCACCCGAGATAAGGACTTTACGGAATTCATATATCCTGCCACTATGCACCAGACAATGCTTTTCTTTACCCGTAAGGGCAAGTGCTACTGGATGAAGTGTTACGATATTCCAGAAGGAGATAAGAATTCTAAGGGCAGAGCCATACAGAATATTCTCTCTATAGACAAAGACGACTCTGTTAATGCATTCCTGCGCTTGCGTGGTCTGAGTGATCCGGAGTTCCTCCACAACCATTATGTCGTGTTTGCTACAAAGAAGGGCATAGTAAAGAAAACATCTCTTGAGGCCTATTCACATCCACGTAACAATGGTGTAACGGCTATAAAGATAAATGAAGGCGATGAGGTTGTAGACGTAAGGTTGACCAATGGCCACAATGAACTTATCATAGCTGACCGCAATGGACGTGCTTGCCGTTTCGATGAGAATACTGTCAGAGAGATGGGGCGTGTAAGTACTGGCGTTCGTGGCATGAAACTTGATGATGATGACGATCAGGTCGTTGGCATGATAGTGGTAAACGATCCGGCCAATGAAACTGTAATGGTGGTTAGCGAAGAAGGTTATGGCAAACGTTCTGGCGTTGAAGACTATCGCAAAACCAACCGTGGTGGTAAGGGCGTAAGAACTTTAAATATCACAGATAAGACTGGTAAACTCGTTGCCATAAAGAATGTTACTGACGACAACGACCTTATGATAATCAATAAGAGTGGTATTGTTATCAGACTCGCTGTAGCTGACTGCCGTATTATGGGGCGTGCTACACAGGGAGTAAGGCTTATCAATCTATCGAAAAAGAACGATGTGATAGCCAGTGTGTGCAAGGTGATGAGCTCAGAGCTTGAGGCTGTTGTAGAAGAAGAGAGCCGTGCTAAATGGAATAAGACACGGCAGGAAATAGAAGAAGACAACACGGCACAGCCAATTGCTCAGAAACCTGCCGACGAAGAACAGGAAGATATCGATAACACAGAAGATAAAGATACATTAGATTTCGAATAATAATCAACCTAATAAAATTAATTTATGAAAAAAATCATGATTCTTGCGATGATGGCACTTGGTGTCTCATCGGCTTTCGCAGGCGACAGTGATGCCTTGAAAAGCATCATGAAGGCCAAGACCTATGCTGAAGCTGCCCAACTGTTGCAGAACAACCTTGGCCAACTGCAAGGCAATGAAGAGAAGGCCAAAGCATATGACCATCTCACAAAATTGGCTCTCGACGACTACAACAAGCAGAACAGCATCGAAATGATGAACCAGCAGTATGTACAATTGAAGCAGGACAAGAATGTACAGCCATTCGATACTGTAGCTATGTACACGGCACTTGACAATGCTATGTCTGCTGCTTTCGAATGCGACAAGTATGACCAGATGCCTAATGCAAAAGGTAAAGTGAAACCTCGCTTCCATGAGTCCAACGCTACAACTCTTTGGAACATACGTCCGTCTCTCATCAATGGAGGTATTTACTTCCAAGGCAAGAAGAACGACGCTAATGCCTATAAATTTCTTGGTAAATATGTTGATTCGGCATCAGAATCTCTTTTTGCTGAGCAAGATAAGTCAAAAGATGCAAACTTGACCAATATTGCTTACTTTGCAACAATCTATGCTTATCAAGCTAAAGATTATGCTAAAGCTGAGCGTTATGTGGAACTGGCAATGAAGGATCCAGAACGCAGTAAGGAAGCTGCTAATTTCCAACTTGCCATCTTCCAGGCTCAGTTGCAGACAAAGGCTGACACTCTTAAGTATATCGACAAGCTGAAAGCAATCATCGAAAAAGATCCAAACAACGAACTTGTGCTTGGTACTCTTTACAGCATGTATAATGCAGAGAACATGACCACAGAGGCCGACAACTTAATTGAGAATGCCCTTAAGGCTAATCCCGAGAATACAATGGCTCTGAAAGCTAAAGGTCAAGGACTGCTTGGCAAGTACGAATATGATGCTGCTATTGAAGTATTTCAAAAAGTTTTGGCCAAGAATCCTGATGATGCTCTGACCAACACCTTTGTAGGTGCAGCTCTTAACGGTAAGGCTCAAGAGGCTTCTGATCGCGCAAGTAAGAACGGTCGTATAGCTACTGCTGCACAGCAGCAGATTAATAAAGTATGGGAAGAGGCTGCTTCCTATTTGGAGAAGGCCAAGAAAGCTGACCCAAATCAGCAACAGGCTCGTTGGGCAGCACAGCTCTACCGCACTTACTATCTGCTTTATGGTGCTGATGACCAGCGCACCAAAGATGCTAAAGCCGATGCTGGAATGTAAAAATAATTAATCTTTATATTAGAAAGGTGGAGCATGCTCCACCTTTCTTTAAATAGCCTATGACAAAAACAATTATTCTTGCAGACAATCAAGATATAACTCAAGCTGGACTCAAATATATTACATCGGGCTTGGGGTATGCGCAAATACTTACAGCCGCTGACAAAGTAGGACTGATTGAAGATCTCAAGGAGCAACCAGATGCAGTTGTAGTTATCGATTTCACCTTGTTTGATATCAATGATATTGATGAGCTTATGGTGATTGGTACTCGCTTTCCTGGAGCTATGCTTGTTCTTTTCAGTGAGGATTTGAGTCTTGATTTTGTTCGGCAGTTAGTTGGTTCAAGTCAAATGGTAAGTATTCTTCTCAAAGAATCGTCTATGGACGAGATTCTCACATGTCTTAGGCAAGCTGCCATTGGTCATCGCTATATTTGTCAGCGAATGACAGAAATGCTTTTAAAGCCTGAACCGGCAAAGCCGGAAACTGTCAAACTGACAAAAACCGAGACGGAAGTACTAAAAGACATAGCCATGGGCTTAACTACAAAGGAAATAGCTGCAAAAAGATACTCAAGTTTCCACACAATTAATACTCACCGCAAAAACATTTTCAGGAAACTTGGAGTGAACAGTATTCATGAAGCTACGGTTTATGCGCTTCGTGCCGGACTCGTTGATTCTGCTGAATATTATATTTAACGTGGTTTGGTGATTCAAAATAATATACAGTTGCCAGTCTATAAGCATTTAAAGATGATTGGAGGTATACTATATGGATAAGACATATTATTATAATAAAATTAAAGCAGGACTTGAAAGCAATAATGCAAAAAAAATAATTAGCACCGCGAAACTGTTGCAAAAAGAATATGTGTCGGGATTTGAAGAAATTATAGTTAATATACTTGAAAACGGATATTGTACTAATAAGTCATGGGAAGTTCAATCTGAGTTAATTAAATTATCCGGTAAAGAAAGTATAATGTTGGCCCTGCCAATAATTAAAGAAATAGTGGTCAAAAACAAGCAGCAATAGCATATTTAAGAATGACACGAGAAAACGCATCAGATGTAAATCCAATAATATCAATGTTTGGAAATATTGGATATTCTGTTGGAGAAGGTTTCCTTTCTTGCTTAGGTGAAGATTTAATGACACCTCCTGTGAGTAAGCAAAACCAACTAATTTCTTATTTTTGGAACTTTGGTAATCCAATGCCTTTCGGACATATAGATCCAAGATTTGGATTGGCTCAAGCTGCTGAAAAATGGGGGACACCAGAAGCTAAAAAATTTATAGAGCATTGTTCTTTATCACTTGATTCAAAATTGAGAAACTTTGCAATAAAAATTATAGGAAAAGGACAAAAGTAAACCTTTTGTTATAATTATATTTAATTTTGAACACATTATTTTGAAAAGTGTAGCATAAATTCAGTCCTTCTATATGGTTTTAAATACACTTTTTCAGTATATAGGATCTTACTTCCTTTACTTTCGGCACATTTCCATACAAGCTATCGGAATAATGCTGCCGTCATTCTTCACTCTATATTGTCACCACTTGCTGGATGCTCAGGCATCAGAATGTTGCCGTTAAGCACTTTTTAAAAGCCCTGCTTAAATCATCATACTCAACCTAGTCGTGATTTATAGGTACCATCAGCGTTTAGTGTGAGTTCGCTCTTAATGCCAGACGGCAATACGTCGCAATAAGTTCCAGCGACAGAATTATATCGATAGTATCGTAACAAGGCGGCAACATATACTTCTGTTTTCCGAGTCATTTCTTGTAATCCTTTGTTTAGTATCATAATTTTACCATGTCGTTTTTATGAATTACGATTTTTTGTACCACTAAGTTAAGTGATTTTCCCACACGAATAAATCCTGAGCAACAAATTTGTCGCTCAGGATTATTATAAAACTCCAACAACTAAAGTAGTGCCGAAGTAGAGTGTAAATAAATCAGTAAAGCTGTAAAGTGTACAAATAAATTGTAATCCCGCTTGTTATTCTATAATAGCTGTAAAGCCTCCATTTCTTACCATTCTCACGTTCAGTACGGTTTGATTGCTGACCTGCTTTGTTTCCATACGGTAGTCCATGGCCTGATGCCCTGCGTTGAACCCATCAGTGACCAGCGTCATGGTGTGCTGACCGGCAGAGAGGAAGTCAAGCGGCACATTGAAGTCGCGCACCTGTTCCTTGCCGTTGCATATTCCTGCCACATACCATTTTCCGGCCTTGCGCTTTGCAATGATGAGATACTCGCCGATGCTGGCTTCCAATGCTCTGGTTTCATCCCATGTCACTGGAATACGGCTGAGGAAGTTGATGCAGTCGGGGTTATGGTAATAGCGTGTAGGTGAATCGGCCAGCATCTGCGTACCGGTCTCCATCACGGTGAAGAGTGCCATGCTATAAGCACGCGTACCCACAGCCGACGGATTGGGATCCGACCATTTGTCATATTCCGGCTGTGTATTAATCATAGCCCCTGGCGTAAAGTCGGCTGGTCCGACGGCATTGCGCAAGAAAGGTATATACAGAGTATTGTCGGGTTGGCATCCGCCCATATACTCCAATCCTCTAACGCCTTCGTAGGCCAGCAGATTAGGATAGCGGTATTCTAGTCCGGCAGGTTTCATGGCTCCATGGAAGTCAACAATCAGGTGATGGCGTGCAGCCTCTTTTATCGTACGCTCGTACCAGTTGATCATCCACTGGTCCTGACGGTCCATGAAATCAATCTTCATGCCTGCGATTCCCATTTTCTCAAATTCCGAGCAAATCTGCTTCAGATTTCTATCTACACAAGTCCAGGTAATCCACAGAATAATACCCACTCCTTTCTGCTTGCCATAACTGATACACTCTTTCAGGTCGAGATATGGATTAGTTGTGAACGGGCTGAATGTGTTTTTAGCCCACCCTTCGTCCATGATAATGTACTTCACTCCGTATTTTGCGGCGAAATCGATGTAGTATTTATAAGTGTCGGTATTGCATCCCGGTGTGAAGTTCACGTCTGGCCCGTAGATACTCTTGTGGTTCCACCAGTCCCATGATACCTGTCCTGGCTTTATCCAACTTGTGTCGTCAAGTTCACACGGTGCTGCCAACTGCGCAGTCAACGTTTGCTCTACGAGGCCCTTCGAGTCGGTGATGACAACATACCGCCATGGGAAAGTTCTTTTACCGGTAGTGTGAGCAGCCCACGAGGCCAGTCGGTTGACTTTCGTACTGCGGTCGCCGGCCACTTCCCAGTTCTCATAGTATGGCACGAGGTTGCCGCTGATACAGTCTTTGTCGCCGGTGCCGCGAAGATAGAGACCAGGATAGTCGCGCAGGTCGCTCTCTGAAATAAGCAGCTGCACTTTGCCGTCGGCCGAGGAAAGCCCTACGGGCAACACTGCCAACTCCTTGTTCCACTCTTTCAGCGAACAATTGGTATACAGGCTTTCACAGCTTGTGCCCCAGTCTTCGGTAGGCTGATAGTGTACGGTCATCGGCTCGGAAGGCTTCAGATTGAATGTCTCGTTGACCACGTATATCGAGTCTTTCTCGTTGAGAATATAGCGATAGGCCACTGCATTGTCGAACACACGGAATGCAATTTTGTAGCCGCCATTCATCTGCAGCGTAGCCTCTGTGTAGTTGTTTTTGATGACAGAATGCTTGAATGACACTACCGGCCGCAGGGTAGTATGGACTTTCTTTTGGGTCACGCTTTTAATTTTCGCGTTTGCACCTAGAGTTTTGTTTTTCAGCTGCATGGCGAGCCCCGTCTGTGTAAAGATGCTACGCCCCTGTTTCGAAGCAGTGTAAGACAGATGTCCTCCGTTGTCGGTTATTACTACGTTAATCTGACCGCCTGGTGACGCAACCTTGACGTCCTTGGCCTGCACTGCCGACAGCGAGACCCCTAAGAGAAAAATGAGGAATAAGTTGTGTTTCATGTGATTACCTTATAACATAGTTATTAGACAAAAAAATTCTTTCGGTTTCAAAGTTAGTTATATTTTTATACCTTGCAAAAGAAAACGGTAAAAATGGAACAATATTTACTCCGCGTTGTCACAGTAATCAAGCATACTTAGAACCATCGGTGAAAAATTGTTTTAATTTTGTTGGGCCAGTCATTTGTTGTAACTCTGCACTCAGATTCGGATAGATATGACTTGGTTGTAATGAGGGTGTTGAATAATGCTGCATCAAGAAGTTTCAGCAACATGGCATTGATTATGACGGCATTATCAAGACATAAGCAACGGCCTGACAATCTTAGCAATTATGACGATACAATGTCATGGGGGCGAAGTCATTGAGTTTAATGGGCCAAATAACTGTTATCGTGGAGCGAAAGCATAAATAATGACGTTGTAATCTTATAGAAAAAGGTATTTTGCTAAGTAGCGAAAATATGAACTCTACGTAGCGAAAATGATTCAGGTAGGTAGAAAAATGAAGGTGAAAATATTGCTGTCTGCTAAATTTATTATATGAATAGCTTTAGCCGACAGTAATAATATAAAGTTTGCTGCATTATGGTATGATGGTTGTAATCCTAATGCTTCCTTGTGGTGAAAGCTTTGCTTTGTAGACTTAAGACCATGGCCTTGAATACTATTCTGATGGCTTAGGGGCTTCAGTGAAATAGTAAGTCCAGTCGTATGGATTGCTAGTGTTGAACTTAATTACAAAATGGCGCATCAGCTCTGTTGTGGCAGCCGGGTCCTCGTCGAACACTATTATATACTCATTTCCTTTATTGTCTGTAGCTGTGATTTCACGGTGGCGGAAGCCATCGCTGTCGTTTGGCAATTCGTCTTTCTCGCTTACAATCTTGAAAGTGTCGGTTGCGATGGTCACGAAAAATTTTGGCTCATATTTTATCTTGAAATCAACGACTTCGGCTTTTCCAAATTGCTCGGTCTGCATATTGCGCTGCGATGTGGCCAATACATCATATCTCATAGACTGGGCGCTGATAGTCAGTGTCGTAGCAATGACAAGAGCCACCGATAAAAGTAATTTCTTCATGCTGTTTTTGCTTTACTGTTAATAATGTTTCATAGCCCTGTCCATTTGGCGTTTGTCTTCTTTCTCCTTGATGGACTGGCGCTTGTCGTATACTTTTTTACCTCGTGCCAGGGCTATGTCCATCTTGGCATGGCCCTTGTCATCGATAAACACAAGTAGTGGAACTATAGTGAATCCAGGATTCTTTGTTTCTTCCTCAAGTTTTTTAATCTCACGTTTATTAAGTAGCAGCTTGCGCTCACGCCTCTGTTCGTGGTTGGCAAATGAGCCGTAGAAGTATGGCGATATACTCATGCCCTGCACCCAAATCTCACCTTTGTCAATGTAGCAAAAGCTGTCAACGAGCGATGCTTTGCCAAGTCTTATCGACTTGATTTCAGTTCCCGTGAGCACTATTCCCGCTGTATAGACATCAATGAAATAATATTCGTAGGAGGCTTTTTTGTTTCTTATCTGCACAGGGCTTTTCCTGCGCAATTCCTGTTCTTCCTTATTCATTATTATTTTTATTGCTTTTGGCGGAGAGGAATTTTGCGGTTAATCATCAATTTTGGCAAACGACTCTATATGGGCATCAATGTAATGAGCCACACGATTTGTCCATTCCTCCTCGCTCTCAACAAACTCGTCGTCCAAATCATCAAACTGAGGATACTGCTCGAATAGGGCCATAAACTCCTCGTCGGTGCAGTCTTTCTCAATCTCACGGCCAAACTTGCCGTAAAGTTTATGAGCTTTGTTTACGAGCGAGGCCAGTTCCGGAATCCCCCAGTCTCTAACAGCTGTAGAGAAAGGATTGCGGAAAAAGAATGGGCCGTAGCCATTATGTATGAGCTGTACGAATCCTCCGTCCATAACCTCGGCGTGAAGAATGTCCCAACCAAGCAGCGTTATTTGCTCACTATTCAGCTTGTTCATGTTGCCAGTATCCAGTTCGCCGCCAATAGATTCTTTTATTGCACCCACAAAAGCTTCTATAAAGGCGTCCATTCCTTCGGCAGCCTTTTGCCTGATGACTCTGTCAGAAAGTCTTGCTATAACCATCTTTGCTATCTTAATGTTGCAAAGTTAATATAAAGCATAATAATTACCAAATTTATCACGTAAAGGTAAGCCATTATTAGATTAATTTTTGTAATTTTGCAGATATAAATAGTGCCATATACAAGAACATTTGTTTTAATTCATTATTATTCATATAATAAAATTTGCGAACATGATTTATTCAAAAGAAGTGGACAACATGTGTGTTGTCCGTAAGGGTGCCTACCACGGTCCAGCCCCAATCCCAGAAGAGGGGAAATGGATTCAGGCCAAGGAAATCAAGGACATTTCGGGCTATACCCATGGTGTGGGATGGTGCGCTCCGCAGCAAGGCTGCTGCAAGTTGTCGCTCAACATCAAGGAAGGTGTTATAGTGGAATGTCTTATCGAAACTATAGGATGCTCCGGAATGACCCAAAGTGCCGCTATGGCCTCAGAGATTCTTCCCGGAAAGACTATTCTTGAAGCTCTGAACACCGACCTTGTTTGCGATGCTATCAATGTGGCTATGAGGGAATTGTTCCTTCAGATTGTTTACGGTCGCTCACAAAGTGCTTTCTCAGAGGGTGGTCTTGCTGTTGGCACCGGTCTTGAGGATTTGGGCAAGGGCCTTCGCTCCATGATTGGTACCACTTATGGCACAATGGCTAAGGGTGCCCGCTACTTGGAGTTGACCCAAGGTTACATAACAAAACTTTTCCTCGATAAAGATAGTCTCATCTGTGGCTACGAGTACGTCAACCTTGGCAAGATGATGGAAGCTATTAAAGACGGTATGGATGCCAACGAAGCAGTAAAGAAGTTCACAGGTCTTTATGGCCGTACCACTGCCGATCAGGGAATTGTCAAATCAATTGATCCACGTAAAGAATAAGGAGGAAACAAGAAATGATAAGAAAAGTCAGTTATGAGAGCCAGGATCGGCGTGAGCCACAGGTAAATGCCGCACTGCAGAAATACGGCATAAAGAATCTTGAAGAGGCTAATGAAATATGCGACAAGCTTGGTGTAGATCCTTATCAGATTTGTGCCGATACACAAGACATCTGCTTTGAGAATGCCAAATGGGCTTATGTAGCAGGCGCTGCCATTGCCATAAAGAAGGGTGTTAAGAATGCTGCTGAAGCTGCCGAAGCTATAGGCGAAGGCTTGCAGGCTTTCTGTATTCCCGGAAGTGTTGCCGACGACCGTAAGGTAGGAATTGGCCATGGCAACTTGGCAGGCAGACTATTGAGAGAGGAAACTGAATGTTTTGCTTTTCTTGCCGGTCATGAGAGCTTTGCTGCAGCAGAAGGTGCTATTAAGATAGCAGAGATGGCTAATAAAGTGCGCAAAAAGCCACTTCGAGTAATTCTGAACGGACTTGGTAAAGACGCTGCTCAGATAATCAGTCGCGTTAATGGCTTCACTTATGTGAAGACCAAATTCGACTATTATACAAGTAAACTCAATATTGTAGAAGAAATTCCTTATGGCAACAATCCTTCGAGACTGAAGGTGAAATGCTATGGAGCAGATGATGTTCGCGAAGGTGTAGCCATACTGTGGCATGAAAATGTAGATGTGAGCATCACAGGAAATTCTACCAATCCTACCCGATTCCAGCATCCTGTGGCAGGAACTTATAAGAAAGAACGTCTTGCTGCAGGTAAGCCATATTTCAGTGTGGCAAGCGGTGGCGGTACTGGTCGCACATTACATCCGGACAACATGGCTGCCGGACCAGCTTCATATGGCATGACAGACACTATGGGCCGTATGCATAGCGACGCTCAGTTTGCTGGTTCTTCATCTGTTCCAGCTCATGTGGAAATGATGGGCTACCTGGGAATGGGTAACAATCCTATGGTGGGTGCTACTGTGGCAGTAGCTGTTCAGACAGACTTACTGCTCAACGGTAAATAAACAATATAATTGTTTTATAAGCGGACGGCCACGTTAAATCCATTTTGGACTTGCGCGGCCGTTTTCTTATATTTTTTCTTATATATAAAAGATAATCAATTACCTTACGCTGTGTCCAACACAGCTATTTGGCATTTGTATATGAAGCATTGAACATACAGTTGGTGCTATGTCTGTCATACTGCAAGGTGTATTACTTTCACCTGCATCAACATGCCATCCCATCATTACGAAAGGAATATGAGCATCGTATGGGTTCCATTCACCATGCGAAGTACCCTTATAATTAGCAGAAGTATCACTTGTTCCAAAATATCCGGCCTTTGGAACTATGGTTATCTCGCCACTACGCTGATGACAGTAACCGTTTATTATTTTGTCCTTAATCGGTTGTGGAACAGTCGCAATCGAAGCATGCTCATTATCTACTATAAAAGCAAACATTTTGTCACTTTGCAAATACTTAATTGCAGCGTCTATCACCTTTTGTTTTTCCACTCCATTGGCATTTATCAAGCTGTCGTTTAAATAAAGTTGATAATTATCTTCCCACATAACCGGATCAAAACCGAACAAAGCTCTCAGTGAGGCAATAACGTCTTTGACAGTCTGTTTGTAATCCCAGCCACCACCTGGAATGCGATGATTTTTCATTTG
>CAZUWO010000090.1:0-12688 GCA_964623995.1 uncultured Prevotella sp.
GCACCTGCCTGAAGTGTTGCCAAAGGTCGTGCCACTGGACCGCATCGTTCTCGAAACAGATAGTCCTTATATGGCTCCCGTGCCTTATCGGGGACAGCGCAACGAGCCGGCATTTACCATTGAAGTGCTGAAGAAGCTGGCTCAAGCCTATGGAATAAGCGAGGAAGAACTGGCCAGGCAGACCAACCGCAACGTGGAGCGGGTGTTTCCGCTGAGCCTCAGTTAGTATTCCGCTTTCGAAATAGGTATTCTTTCCTTTCAGATTAGCTAAATCTTGATTACAATTTTCTTATAAGAATAAGATTACTTTATGGCTCTTCATACGTCAAAAAATGCTACAGTGCCATGCTATTACTATGATAATCTGAGAATAATAAAGCGTAATCTTATTACGGAAGCCTCGTAATAAAGTTACCTCTCTGTCATAGTCAGTTTATCAATTTTTCGTCATCTTTTCGATTTGCGATATTCAGAAAGAGACAATCCTGTTTGACGTCTGAAGTAGCGACACATATACGACGTGTCAGGAAAATTAAGATAGCTTGCAATCTGCTTTGTTGTCATCGAGGTATAACGCAAAACGTATTTCAATTCCATGGTAACCTGCCGGTCTATGGCCTGTTTGGGTGTCTCGTCGCATACCTGTCGGGTAACGGTAGCGAGATAACATGGCGAAATGCATAGCTTATCGGCATAGGTTACCAATGCACTTGCAGCTCAAAATCTTGAGTCGGCAACAGGTTCGTTCGGTGAAAATTACGATGCCGTGTTTCAATACACGATGAAATACAAGGGCCGATTGGTGACTCCAAAGGAGTTTGGCAATATCGTCATCAAATCGCGGGCAAATGGCGAAATCCTAAGACTTAAGGATATAGCCCGCGTAGAACTGGGAGATGAGGCCTATAACTACCGTAGTCAGACCAATGGACACCCTGGCAGCATCTTCATGGTATATCAGACGGCAGGCAGTAATGCCACAGAAGTAATTAAATCCATAGACAAAGAAATTGCCCAAATGGCCAAATCACTTCCTCGTGGTGTCGAGTTCGGCGATATCTATTCCACCAAGGACTTCCTCGATGCATCAATGCAGCAAGTTGTCAAGACCCTATTCGAGGCCTTCATACTTGTCATCATCATCGTATTACTGTTTCTTCAGGATGTCCGTTCTGTTATTATTCCGGCCATATCCATCATTGTTTCACTCATTGGAACATTCGCTTTCATGTATGCAGCCGGCTTTAGTCTCAACCTGCTCACGCTTTTTGCCCTCGTGCTTGCCATAGGTATTGTAGTCGATAATGCAATTATTGTGGTCGAAGCGGTGCAAGCTAGGTTCGACGTTGGTTACCATTCACCATATATGGCCACAATAGACGGAATGAAAAGCATAACTTCTGCCCTTCTCGCAACCACACTTGTGTTCATGGCTGTGTTCATTCCTGTGTCTATGATTGGTGGGACGTCGGGCACATTCTATAAGCAGTTCGGTATCACTATGGCGGCTGCAGTAGGAATTTCCGCACTTAACGCTCTTACGTTATGCCCTGCCCTATGTGCCTTGATGATGTATCCACACAATGTTTCTTCCACAAACGGCCACCTTGGACTTATAGATAGGTTCCGGATAGCATTTAATACGGCTTTTGAAACGCTCAAATTCCACTACGTTCGCAGTGTAATTTTCTATGCAAGGCATAAAACTATAATGTGGGGATGCCTTATTGGATCCATTGTACTGCTTACTTTTTTCATGAATACAACTAAGACCGGCCTAGTACCAGATGAGGATACAGGTTCCGTTATGGTAAATGTGTCCACTCCTTCAGGAAGTTCCGTGGCACGAACAAGCAAAATCATGGCCCAAGTAGACAAACAGCTCGACAGTATTCCAGAAATAGAGTTTTACAGTGAGACTGCAGGTTACGGTCTTATTGGAGGTGCTGGCCCGTCGAGTGGTATGTATATCATCAAGTTAAAGAATTGGAAAGAGCGCAGAGGTAAGGGAAGTAGTTCTCAAGCCGTAGTAGATAAGATTAATTCAATAGGCAATAACATTCCTGATGTAACCATATATGCCATGAATCCTCCACTTATAGATGGTTATGGAGTGAGCAATGGCTTGGAAATAAACTTACAAGATCAGGCAGGAGGCAGTGAGGATAGCCTTTATTCTGTAGGCAGGAAGTTCATTGCAGCTATGCAACAGAGGCCTGAAATATCCTCAGCCTATACCACATTCAATGTTAATTTTCCTCAATATACAGTCGAAGTAGATGCTGCAAAGTGTGAAAGAGCCGGCACAACTGCTGATGCCGTACTGTCAACTTTGGCTGGCTATTACAGCGGTTCCTATGTTTCAAACTTCAACCGCTTCACCAAACTTTATCGCGTCATGATACAATCGTCGCCAGAATATCGTGTTACTCCAGAATCACTCGATAAGGTCTACACGCGAACTACTGATGGAATGGCTCCCCTTAGTCAGTTTGTCACGCTGAAAAAGTCGTATGGTCCTGAGTCGGTAAGCCGCTTTAATCTCTACAGTTCTATGCTTATCAATGCCGACGCAACTGAAGGTTACAGTTCGGGAGAGGCCATAAAGGCTGTAAGAAGTGTAGCTGCAAGCACTCTGCCGAGTGGCTATGGCTACGAGTTTTCGGGCATATCGCGTGAGGAAAGTGAGACAACTAACAACACAGCACTTATCTTTGTGTTCTGCTTTGTGTTTGTCTACATCATTCTTTGTGGTCTCTACGAAAGCTTCTTCATACCGTTTTCAGTACTGTTATCAGTTCCTTTCGGACTTATGGGTAGCTTTCTCTTTGCCAAGATGATGGGACTTGAGAACAACATATACTTGCAAACAGGACTTATAATGCTCATAGGACTGCTTGCTAAGACTGCTATTTTGGTGACACAATATGCCGTTGACCGTCGAAAAGCAGGCATGTCGCTTATACAATCAGCCGTAGGAGCAGCTAAAGCCCGTTTTCGTCCGATACTGATGACTATGCTTGCAATGATATTCGGTATGCTCCCACTCATGTTCTCTACGGGTGCAGGAGCCAATGGTAATAGTTCACTGGGCACAGGTGTGGTTGGTGGGTTGCTTGTAGGAGCACTTGCACTGCTGTTTTTTGTGCCGGCAATGTTCATTGTATTCCAGTCCTTGCAGGAAAAGATAAGGGCAGTACAATTCGGTAATGGTAAATTTCCCGACTGGCAAATTCAAGCTGAGAAAGAAGACATAAAGAATCACAAAGAGGAGAAAAACAAAAAGCAATGAAAAAGACTTTTCTTTTCACATGCATCGTGCTTTTCTTAAGTTCGTGCAACACATATAAATACGGCAAATACAGCCGACCACAGATTGAGACAGACTCCATATTCGGCAGCGATATAACTAGAGAAGACACTATAAGCATAGCTTCAATACCATGGCGGCAGCTGTTCACAGATCCTGATTTGCAAAAACTGATAGCTACTGGGCTTACAAACAATTCCGATTTGAAGATTGCCGCATTGCGAGTAAAGGAGGCTGAAGCCTCACTACGTGCCTCAAGGCTGGCCATTCTACCCTCTGTAGCAGCCGTACCCCAAGGCCAATTAAGCAGCTTTGATGGTGGTTCGGTGGCCAAAACTTATTCTATAGCAGTTTCGGCACAATGGGAACTCGACATAGCCAAGAGACTAACGTATGGCAAAGAGACTGCAATGGCCACGCTGCAAATGAACCATGCCTATCGCCAAGCAGTACAAACACAACTTGTTGCCACCATTGCCAACAGCTATTATAACCTGTTGACCCTTGATGAGCAACTGAAAATAAGTCGTCGTACACTTGACAACTGGCAAGAAACTATACGCACCCTCAAAGCTCACAAGGAGGTTGGAGAGTCTGATGAGTCTGCAGTATCGCAAGCTAAGGCCAACAAACTTGTAGTGGAAGGCAACGTTCTTACGCTTAGTCAGCAAATAAAGGAACAGGAAAACTCACTATCATCGCTTATTGGTACCACCCCCCATGCTATAGAGCGCAGCAATCTGGCCTCACAATCGTTTCCAGAAGAGCTCAGTACAGGCATTCCGGCAAGGCTACTCGATAATCGTCCAGACATAAGGCAGGCAGAATACGCATTACAAAACGCTTTTTATAACGTTAAAATAGCTCGTACAGCCTTCTATCCCCAGGTATCTCTAAGTGGAAATCTTGGTTGGACTAACTCTGAAGGAGTAACGATCATTAATCCAGGAAAATTTCTCTGGAATGCACTAGGCGCACTTACGCAGCCCATTTTCAACAGAGGAAAGAACCGAGCCAAACTTATAATAGCCCAAGCACAACAAGAAGAGGCCAAAACATCACTACAACAGAGTTTGCTTCAAGCCGGAGCCGAGGTGAATAATGCCCTAAGTCAGTGGCAGACTGCACAGAAAAGACTTGATGTTGACGCCAATATGATAGAATCGCTGCATAAGACTGTGGAAAGCACAAAGTTGCTTTTGCAGAACAGTGACGAGAAATCGTACCTTGAAGTTCTAACAGCCCAACAGTCATTACTGCAAGCCGAATTGACAGAAGTACATGATAAGTTCTACAAAATTCAAGGAATCATAAATCTATACCATGCTTTAGGCGGAGGTATTGAATAATCTTTTATTGCAATTTTTATTTCTACAGCAATATGCCGGCAGTAGTTCCAATACTAAAAGTTGGATCTGTCGGCATATTAAATTAAATTGTTGGCCATATTACAAAAATGTGTATCCGCGATAATTTTAATTTGATGGCAATTACTTTGTGACTCTTCATAAATCACTAATAAACACTTTGACGCTCTGTTGTAACCACAACAATCAGGTAGAGTGACAAGAAAAACACAATCACTGCTTTTGCTATGTCATATTTTATTGGTAATTTTGTATGCCGTTAAAAATGCGGTTTGCAAATAGAATGACAAAATATGCAAATCAAAATGCCGGTATTTCTGCCGGACTTTTAGTTGGTCTAACATTAACAGCCGCCCTTTCCATAGCCAATTTGTGCTATTTCCAGCCCATGGCGGAACTCTTACAGAGTGACTTTGGTACAACACAGTTCGTTGCTAACCTTGCTACTACGCTCACTCAGGCCGGTTACACGCTGGGGATTCTTTTCCTTGTGCCCACCGGAGATATGTTTAACCGCAAGAAACTTATGCTTGTAATCTATGGCTTCTTGCTACTCGGCCTCATTACTACGGCCCTTGCACCCACTATTACCATTGTTCTTGGTGCCTGTTTGCTTGTAGGAGTGGGCGTATGTGCCGCCCAAATACTCGTTCCGATGGTGTCTCTGCTGTCCAAACCTGAGAATAAGTCACGCAATGTGGGCTATATGGTGTCGGGAATCCTTATTGGCATGCTCATGTCACGGGTGCTAAGTGGATTCATTGGCGAACGTTGGGGCTGGCGAACCATGTTCTGTATTGCCACCATTATTATAATTTTCTGTACTCTTTTCATTATGTGGCGGATGCCAAACGTAGCTCCGACTTACAAGGGAACGTATCGAAATCTTCTGCTTTCAATAGTAAAACTTGTGCAAAGGAAACACGATGTAGCCATTTGTGCGGTACGTTCTGGACTTGTTTTCGGTACATTCCAAGCCATGTGGAGCACTATTTCGTTCCGCATGGCAGCCGAACCGTTTCATGCCGGAGCCGATGTAGTTGGCATGTTTGGTCTCTGTGGCATAGCCGGGGCACTCGTAGCTTCGGGCATTGGCAATATAGTCCACAAAGTAGGCACACGCAACATGAACCTGTATGGTGCCACTGCAGTGCTGCTTGCATGGATTAGTATGTTGCTTTTCCAGAACTACTACTGGGGAATGGTGCTCGGAGTGGTGCTCATAGATGCAGGAGTACAATCGTGTAACGTAACAAACCAGACTTATATGTTCTCCCGCATACAAACAGCAGTAAGCCGTGTGAACACCGTATTTATGGGTTGCCTATTTATTGGTGGCTCTTTAGGAACCTTTATGGCCGGAACCGCACTCGACAGTTGGGGGTGGGACGGTGTATGTGTGCTGGGAATGCTCATGACTATCGGTTCAATGCTGATAACATTTACAAGAAAGTACTAAGCTTTAACAGTTATGGATATTTGCAGATGCAGTATCTGAGATGGAAAGGAGTGCATGAATCCAAATTGGGTGGAGGCACTTGCCCACTCACGATTCCAACGTAAAGCCTCACACTATTGAGTTCTAACTTGAGACCGAATTGCTAAATAGACTTTAGGAAAGAATTCTTATAGATGGACGTAGACTGCGTGAGCAGCTGAATAAACTTCTGGGCCGAGTTCTTGATATATGAATTTTTAAGTATGTGTATGCACCCTTCCATCTCATTATAACAGTCATCTAAGGGCACGGCATGGAGCCCACGCTCATCTGTTACAGTACTTTCTGATAGCACGGTAACGTAGTTACTCTCACGGATAACCTTGAAAAGCATATCCACATTGTTCATCTCGGCCTTCACTTTGTAGTGGTAACCCTTACCTTCTATTATACGATCGAAGGCGTTTCTTGCCTGCAATCCACGCGTGGGTAGTGCCAAATCGTAACGTTGAAGCTCAGCAAGGGTTATCGTTCTCTGTTTTGCCAGTGAGTGATACTCGCTCACTATGGCCGCCAACCTATTGTTAAATAGCACATGACTCTCTATTCTGTCGTTGCGTTCCGTGGGTCGAAAGGCCAGAACGAGGTCTAGATCGTGGTGCAAAAGGCGCTCCATGAGCTCGGTCATGGGCAGATAGATGATATTCATCTTTACATGAGGATACTTCTTTAGGAAGCTAATCAGCGTCTCGGCCACTATGGAACTGAACGAGAATGTAACGCCAATGTTCAGCTCTCCCGCAGCCATGTCAGTCAGATCGCGGAGTCTCTGCACGCACGTGTCAGCACTGTTTACTGTTTCTTTGGCATAAGTCAATAGCATTTTGCCGGCCTCCGTAAGTATAACCTCATGGCTGTTGCGCTGAAAAAGTTGTTGTTCGAGCTCCTTTTCCAGTTGCCCTATCTGCTGCGACAGGGTGCTTTGAGTTATGGAAAGCACCTTGCTTGCCTCTGAGAAGTTTAGCATTTCGGCCACCATAATAAAGTATCGAAGTTGTCTTAGTTCCATGATTTACGTGCAATAAAGAGTCTTTTTCTTGCCATAAGTAACTTCCGGAATGTTCCAAATGGCAAGTACGACAGTAATTTGTTGCAAAGTTAGTAATTTTGTTTTAAAGAAATTAACGATACAAGCGATTCTTCTTATAGCTGCTATCGGTTTTTTCGATTGCAGGCATGTATTCTGTTAATATTAATACCAAATTATTCAACATCATCAATCATTAACTATCTAATGGGGGTAACTGGCATCACAGCTAGACATTTTGTAAATATTACCGACAGGGGGAAATACCTAAAATATGCCTTTCCTTCACGGTTTTCTACTTATTTAAATACGGATTACTGATAGACGGTGCCGATTACATCGTTCGAAATAATCCATAACCAAGCGATTAATTATAGATATTGTGAAGCTAACTTTGCAAAAAATAAAATCAGAATATCAATAAACTGAACTAAAAATTATGAGCATCTACTTTTTGATTATCTTGTTCGAGGTGGCATTCTTTGCCTTACTAATTCGTGCTGTGGTGCGTCACCTTGAGCACAAGTATGAAAACAACTAACTTAAGCCAACGCTTTTATGGAGCTGATACGAAATCTTTTTGAGGGATGGCCAACACTTTGGGGAGGTGGAGTGGCCCATTCGGTGATGATACTGGCGCTTGTTATTTCGCTCGGACTTATACTCGGCAAGTTCCGTCCTGCCAATATTTCGCTCGGATTGGCATGGGTTCTTTTCATCGGTATAGTGTTTGGGCACTTTTCTTTCAACCTTGACCAGCACCTGCTCCACTTTCTTAAAGAGTTCGGACTAATACTATTTGTCTACAGTATAGGTTTGCAAGTGGGGCCGAGCATAGTGTCTTCATTTCACCGAGGAGGCCTAAAGCTCAACATGCTCTCTGTTATCACCATAGCAATGAGCATTGTTGTTATGCTGGCTATAGCCTATCTGACTGACACCAACGTGGCAACAATGACCGGAATACTATCAGGTGCGGTTACAAACACGCCAGGACTAGGCGCAGCTCAGCAAGCATACAGCGACCTTCACCATATAGACGCACCCGAAATTGCCATGGGGTATGCCGTAACTTATCCCGTAGGCGTGCTTGGAGTGATAGTTTGCTTTATAGCCTTGAGATATTTGCTGCGCATAAACACAAAGGAAGAAGAACAAGAAGCAAAACGAGGACTTGGTGCTACTGAGGAAATGACCGTGCGCCACTTCACGGTTTGCGTTACCAACAAGCAGATATTCGGCAAAAGCCTTAAGGAAGTGCGTGAAATTCTGAATCGCGACTTCGTCATTTCACGCATGCTTCCGGCCGGCTCAGAGCGCTATACTGACACTGTTAACGGCAGAACCGTGTTTCAAGAAGGCGACAAAATGCTCATAACAGCTACTCCTGTAGACATTGATCCCATAATAGCCATATTCGGAAAGCCTGCAGAGGTGGACTGGAAGAAGTGCGACAAGCACCACGTAGTGAGCCGAATACTTATTACTAAGCCCGACATTAACGGCAAAACCATTGCCCAACTGAAGATAAGAACACAGTTTGGTGCCAACATAACAAGAGTTTACCGCTCCGGAGTTGAGCTTGTGGCAGCCCCACACCTGCGCCTGCAGATGGGCGACAGGCTGACAATAGTGGGCACTGAACTTGCATTGAGCCAGGCTGAGAAGCGACTCGGCAACTCGATGAAGCAGCTAAACGTGCCTAATCTTATACCAATCTTCTTAGGAATAGCACTTGGCTGCGTGCTGGCAAACATACCTTTCTACCTGCCTGGTATTGATCAGCCACTTAAACTCGGCTTAACGGGCGGCCCGCTTATCGTAGCCATACTCATGGGATACTTTGGTCCTAAGTACAAACTTATAACTTACAATACCATATCGGCCAACTTGATGGTTAGAGAGATTGGCATATGCATCTTCCTTGCATGCGTAGGACTAGGCTGTGGCAAAGATTTCGTGCAAACAGTAATCAATGCTGAGGGCCTGACATGGATAGGTTACGGTGCCATAATCACAATTTTACCAATACTTATTGGCGGACTTATAGGCCGATTTGTATTCCATCTGAATTTCTACACTCTGCTTGGAGTGCTGGCAGGAGCCAATACCAATCCGCCGGCCCTGAACTACGCCAACGGGACTACGGCAAGTGATGCCCCCACTGTGGCCTATTCCATGGTGTATCCCTTCTCTATGTTCCTGAGAATAATAACCATACAAATTATCATACTCACTCTAGGATAAACGGAAAACTACAATTATGATAACGATGATAGTAACAAACGTAATACTCTTTGGGCTGCTCGTGTACGGCTTTTTGATAGTTCACCACTACAAAAGATGCGAAGAGAGACTGAAGAACAGCACTACCAAAGTACGAAAAGCATGATTCGTCAATTTAGACATTTCTTTTTTCATTCCTAAATAAACAATGTTGTAAATCTTCCCCCGGCCATAAAACAATGCTTTTATGGTCGGGGGATATTGTTTTTGAGCAATACCGCCGCTAACACAGCACGTATTTCAACATATATTCTATCCGTAATGTGCAATTTTAATCCAAAATATCGTAACCCCAAAAGCATGGATTCTGAGTAACTTTGCAGCGAAAAAAGGAAGGATATGAAAGAGAAAATGAACAAGAGAACGGCATTTTCGGTTGTGGCTCTGGCCATAATGGCACTTGCAGCCGACATTATCGGTGAGCACGAAGTGATATTTCCAGAAGTGGCAGCACTGGCAGTGGGACTGTGGATTGCCGATAAGCGCATCTGGAACGTAAGATATTACGAAATTCCTCTTATAATGACGGCATCAGCTGTTATTGGAGTCATGATAACAACCTACCTCACTCTACCTGTGTTTTGGCAACTCACGCTGGCCTTTTTCATATCAGCCACGCTGATGACGGTACTCAACATACCGCTCATACCGTCGATTGCAGCCATACTTCTGCCCGTATTGCTACACACAGAGTCGTGGTTCTATCCTGCATCTGTAGCGGTAATGACCGTCATTATGGCTGCCGGGCAAGTCGGGCTGAAGCACTGGGGGCTTAAAAGCAAGCCCGCTCCGCTGGAAAGACCAGCAGTTCCCCTGAGCCAATCCTTACAACTCTGGCTCACTCGCTATGTGCTTTTGCTCCCACTGCTCTTTGTGGCCACATGGTGGGGATGGCTCTTCGCCATTGTGCCTCCATTGATAATAATCCTCATTGAACTAAGTAATCCGGCCAACATGTTCAGAAGCAGGCCTTGGTCACTATGGGCCACGGTGGCTATAGTGGCTGTAATGGGAACCGCAAGCAGGTTTTTATTTATACAAATGTGGGCTATGCCGTACACGGTGGCTGTGCCAGTTGCATTTCTTACAGCCATATTGCTCATGCGAAAGGTAAAATTGATGTTTCCGCCCATACCAGCCTTGGCGGTGATTCCATTCATACTGCCCGACAATTACATAATGTTTCCTGTTGAAGCAGCCCTTGGTGGAGCCTACGTTATAGTCATTCCGTTGCTTGTCGGAAAAATACCGAATCTCAAAACTATAAGTATAAGAGCCTAAGAACAAAGTACCGGATATTCTTTCCCGACAGGTGGTTTCGGTGGTGAAATGGGTATAAGCAAACGCTGAAAAGAATTCCCCAAAACATACGTATTGCCGTAATCGCATTACGAAAGCTTCGTAATCTTGTTACAGAAGTCCCGTAATCACGTTACGAAAGTTCCGTAATCCCATTACGAGAGTTCCGTAATCGGATTACGGAATAGCCGTAATCTGTTTACACAAGAATTATTATCAATTTTACGTTTGTGGAGTGCATTTTGAGTTGATTGCTTTTTAATTTTCCAGGCATAATCATAGCATGGTCTTGCTTATACCATAAGAATCAACTTCAACTGCAAAGTTACAATTTTTTACGGCCAAATAAAAGTCTTCAGCATGGTTTTCTTGTTGAAAAACAAGCATAAATGGAAAGCAGATATATGAAAACGGCACACAAAACAAAGTGTAACAGAATGTTATAGTATAAATTTTAGCGTGAAAAAATATTAAATGTCTATTTTACACCAAATGGTTTGAGAATAAAATACTATCTTTGTGGCATACTAAAAACAATTTTTATACAAAAAAGTTTATACCCATTTGCCGACCAGAAGAATAAGCAACAAGGCAAAAATCATATAAAAACCTAAAGGCATAAGCGCCTTAAGTACATAGTAGAGCCAAACCGAAGGAAAAGCATTTGGGCCAATTTAAGTGAAACTCTAAACAACAAATACCATGAAACATATAGCAATAGCCCTTGCTGCCATGTTGCTTCCATTAGGTTTATGGGCACAAAGTGCAGACGAAATTGCCAATACCATGAAGCGGGCCACACATTACATGATGGACGTAGCATCATATCGTGGAGGCTTTTTGTGGAACTATCTGCCCGATTATTCACGCCGTTGGGGCGAGATTGAGGCAAAGCCAACCATGATGTGGCTTCAAACGCCATCTACACCCGACGTAGGCCAACTGCTGATAGATGCCTACCATGCCACCGGAGACGAATATTACTGGCAGTGTGCACAGCGGGTTGCAGGCGCGATAATAGCTTCACAGTATCCTTGTGGGGGGTGGAACTACATGTACAACTTTGAACCTGAGGACTCAACACGTGCATGGTATAACACCATTGGCAGACAAGCTTGGAGGCTGGAGGAGTTCCAACACTACTACGGCAATGCTACTTTTGACGACGAAGTTACAATGCACAGCGCCGAATTCCTACTCCGCATGTATCTGGAAAAGCATGACGGAGTGTACAAAGAACCCCTAGAAAAGGTTATTAACTTTGTGCTGGAGAGCCAATACGACAATGGCGGATGGCCACAACGCTATCCTTTGAACCCTGATCATCCGTTTAAAGGCAAGGCAGACTATACTCCTTTCATCACACTTAATGACGAAGTGATACCGGCCAACATTGATTTTCTGCTGCAATGCTACTCATTCCTTGGACGAAAAGAACTTAAAGAGGCCATCATCAAGGCCATGGACATATCGGCCAAGCTGCAATACCACAAGCCACTAGCAGGCTGGTGCGACCAATATACACCCGATAGCCTGCAGCCGGCCCATGCCCGTTCGTACGAGCCGGGAGGCATTAATACCGGAACTACCGCCTACATGATAGGCATAATGATAAAATACTACAAGCTGACAGGAGATAAAAAGTACATAAAAGCTATACCCGACGCTATTAAGTTCATAGAAGATCAGAAGCTTCCTGACAGCATAGTTAGTCTTAGTCCACGTAAGCCACAGCGAGAAGGCGATATTCTTGTACCACGATACATAGACCCGCAGACGTTGAAACCACTATACGTGCACCGAAACGGTTCAAACGTGAAAAACGGAAACTACTATTACGACCAAGACATACGCAACACTTTGGCCGACTATCCTTCATTGGCTGTGATTAATATACCGCA
>CAZUWO010000091.1:0-12665 GCA_964623995.1 uncultured Prevotella sp.
CAGTCTTGCGGTTGTCCTTGTAGAGTTTGTAAAATACTGCCATAGTTTTTGTTTTGATTTTAAATGGTTAATGATTAATGTTTGCTTGTGTGTTGCAGGATCCTTAACACGACTGCAAAGGTATAGCAACGGTAACGCGAAATCAAGTTATTAGTCCACGGCCGTATATGCATTCTGATAGATATTATATAAGTAGTGTATCTGCATGACAATATATTCTAATGGCGGAAAAATATTAACCACGAATGAAAAAAACAGGTACTTGGCAGCGGAAAAACACATATAATGATTACAAAAAGGGGAAAAGAAGCCGAAAAAGCCGTAACTTTGCACCACGAAAACACACTGATGATGGACGAAAAACAGCAAAACAGCGAGCGGCTATGGAACTCGGAGTACATTAAAATAATGGTGAACAACTTTGGAATGTACTTCGCCTTCTACCTGCTGACGCCGCTGCTGCCACTCTATCTGGCCGATAACTTCGGCACAACCAAGGACATGATAGGCCTAGTACTGTCGGGCTACACCATAACGGCACTGCTTTTCCGACCCTTCAGCGGCTTTCTGGTCGACGCCTTCTCGCGCAAGAAGATGCTGGTGCTGTTCCTTTTTGTTTATTTTATATGCTTCGGCGGCTACCTATTGGCCTCATCGCTGCTGCTGTTCGCAATAGTACGCACCCTGCACGGCATACCTTTCGGCGCCTCAACCGTGGCCTGCAGCACCGTGGCCATTGACGTTCTGCCGGCCTCAAGACGCAATGAGGGCATAGGATATTACGGACTCAGCAACAACATAGCCACGGCAATAGCCCCCACTGTGGGCATATACATCTACCATACCACCCATAACTTCAGCATCTTGTTCTGGATAGCGCTCGTGGCCGCAGGGCTTGGAATGCTCGTTGCCAGCACAGTGAAGATAAAAGAGCGCCCACTAAAGCGCACGGGACGGCTGCTATCGCTCGACCGCTTCTTCCTAACAAGGGGCTGGGCCATAGCTTTCAACATCATCTTCTTCGGCTTCTGCTACGGGGTATTGAGCAACTACCTCGCCATTTATGGCAGAGAGAAGCTGGGAATAACCGGAGGCACGGGCACATTTTTCATGATTCTGTCGGTGGGACTGATTCTTTCGCGACTGCAAGGCAGCCGCTCGCTGCGCCGGGGCAACCTGACCCGCAACGCCACTGAGGGCATTGTGCTGTCAACTCTGGGCTATATACTCTTCGTTTCCTACCCCCACATGGCCGGCTATTATGCCTCAGCGTTCCTCATTGGGTTGGGCAACGGCCACATGTATCCCGCCCATCAGAACATGATGATAAACGTGGCCCACAGCAATGAGCGTGGCACTGCCAACTCGTCAATACTCACCGCGTGGGACGTGGGGCAGGGTCTTGGAATTCTTTGCGGCGGTGTGGTGGCCGAACATCTGGGCTATGCTCCCGCCTTCTGGATGGTGGCGGCAGTCCATGTGGCTGGTTTGCTGCTGTTCTTGTCATTCACCAGTGGCTTCTTTAATAGGCGAAAGCTGAGATAAAGGTTTCATTTTGCCTTCGGCTTTTTTCAGATTCAGAATTCCATGGGCCATATTACGCGGCAACAAGCCAAGGTTATAGGAACATCGTCATATAGATTGGTACGAACTTAACGTCACCTATCCGCTGCAGATCTTTGGTGTAGACAACATATTTATTCTTAATACGTTCTGAATATTTCCTGCAAAATTCATCTAAAGAAGCATGAGTTCTGTAACCGGAAGACTTGACTTCTACAGGAGAAATCTTAAAACCGTCGGCAAAAACAAAATCAATCTCATAGTATTTCTTGCCATTGTCTATCGGAATTGTATGATAGTACAGTTGCTTTCCTGAGGCTTTCAGCATCTGAGCCACCATATTCTCATAAACATAGCCAAGATTAGTATTAAGCTTATCATTAAGAAGCTTTTCGTAAATAATGTTTTCGGTAAAATCCTTGTCCTTAAATGCTTGCGTAATGAATATTCCAGTATCACCTGTATACATTTTAAAGCGCTCATTATCTTTTGATAAAGCAAGTCCGACATTAGGATCATTAGCATGGTAAGCCACGTTTACCGCCATGGTGTCATTCATGGTACTCACTATGTTTGAAACCCTTTCTGCCCTCTCACCCGGAATTACTGACGCTATTTTATAACGGGAGATGTTCTTACTAAGCTGTCCGGGGATTGCATCAAACATAGAAACCGCCCTCCCGGAATCGTCTAACTTGTTGAAATCTTCATCATAAAGACTCACTATATCCCTCTTAACCAAGTCTACAATGGACATGTTGTTTGTCCTTATATATTCGGCAACGGCCTGTGGCATACCTCCTACAAGCATGTAAAGACGAAAGTCGCGCATCATGCGACGGTGTGTTTTATCGCCAAGTGAAATGCCTTTTTCAAATGCTGTGCGCAGCAATGGGATAGTTATTTCATCACCTAATGCCCACTTGAATTCCTCATAATCCATAGGGAACAAGTCGAGTTTGGTCTCCTCACTCGGAATAACGATGTCCTTGCTGAACTTCCTTACAGATATAAGAGAGCCTGTTTCTATATAGTCATACCGATGATCCTTCACCAGATGTTTTATTGCCTGTCTGGCCAAAGGGCACTTTTGAACCTCATCGAATATAATAACAGACTCCCGTTCGAAAAGTTGGACATGATAAACCAGTTGCAAACGGAAAAAGATGAAGTTGAGATCTGATATATCATTGAATAGATCCTTTACGTCCGGAGCCGCAACAGAAAAATCTATTAATATATATGTCTTATATTCTTTGCTTGCAAACTCTTCTACTAATGTAGACTTTCCTACACGCCGTGCCCCTTGTATAAGGAGGGCCGTTGTGCCATTTCTCTCCTGCTTCCATTTGAGCATACGAGCATATAACTTACGTTTGAATACCGTCTCTTGCTTTTCCATGGTGTTATTTTTATTGCAAAAATAATGATTTCCAATAATAGCACCAAATTCTTTTAGCCATAGTTGTCAATATCCACCAATTTTTCTTGATAAGAATTGTCAATATCCACCAAAAATTAGCATAGCCAAGCCAACATGGGATATGTCTTTTTGAACGTTGGAAGCAGACGTCAGGCGCTGACTTTCTTATGATTACAACACGTTATATAAAACTCCGACTCAGACTAAAAAGTTACTATTTACCGGAAACTGCCAGTGACAACCATTAGAAATATGCACATGCTGAGCCAATAAACAAAAAAGGACGGACACCCGCTGTCCGCCCTTTCCGTATGCTTAGTTATGCCAACTGGAGGCCGGAGTATGCATATATGCCGATGGGTTATGAATGGTTTCGCGGGGCAGAAGCTGCGGAAGTGGGGGGCAGAAGTGGTGCTTCCTACGTTGTAATCTTATAGAAAAAGGTATTTCGCTACGCAGCAAAAATATAAACTCTACGTAGCAAAATATCTTTCGTTAAGCAGAAAATCCAAAGCCGTTTCTCAGTCATGCCGACGGAAAACATCAAGATCTATCGACCGCCTGTGCCCATACTGCAGAGCCAGCGCGGTGCCTCCCACGAGCCGCATGCCTGCAAACAGCGGCTCTTTCATAATTAGCTTCAGGAGTTCCAGGGTGTTGGGTTCAACCGTCTTGTATGATAGCATCTGTAATCTTCTTTGTTTGTGTGTGAGATGGCGCAGATAAACGAGAGGCATACGGGGTCAAGAGTGCGCAGATTCTTGCATACTTTCACTATCTTATCAAGCCCATAGTAATCCAAAATGAGCTTCCAGTCGTTCCATTCGCCATATTCCAAGACCCGTTTCACTATCTGCGACGGGGCTTTATCCATGTCGGCCAGCGACATATCCACGTCCCAGAACAGGTTTTGGGAAAACTTTGACAAGCACTCTTTACTACTCATACGCTTGCAAAAATAGTCTTTTCTTCTGTAATAAGCAAGGAATCGCAGCCACTTTTCCGTGTTTTAGTTTCTTTTTCAGATGCTTACACATGGCAAAAGGCCTCACATCCCACTCACAATCCAGACAAAACGGCCGCCGAAACTGACACCCCTACGGACTGAAAGCATTGGGTATAGTGGCAGTTGGCGGCCATAAAATTAGAAAAATGATACAGGAACCGTATTTTGTGTAATTGATATTCGGTTTTTATGGGCTAACTTTGCAGCAGAAATAAAAACAATACCGATTATGAAGAAAAGCATTTTAGCAATGGCATTGATGCTCTCGGCCGTTACGGTGGGGGCACAAAAGCCGCTCGTTATTCAGAAACAAGGCAACTTTTCTGTTGGAGGAACGGTGATAAAGCACAGTGGCCGGTACGACAACTCAAGGTTTGTGGGTTGGGATAAGCAGGTGGAGACGGGCCAAAGCAGCCGAGTGGACCATGCTTTCGTTGACTATCAGATTCCGGTAGGTGCCAACCGGCTGCCCCTTGTGTTTGTTCACGGCTACGGAGGGAGCGGCGTTTGCTGGGAGATGACACCCGACGGGCGCGACGGTTTCTCTACCCTCATGCTGCGTCATGGCTACTCTACCTACGTGATGGACCTGCCAGGCCGCGGCCGTGCCGGCCGCACCTCGGCCACGAAGGAGCTTAAGCCACTTGCCGACGAGATGTTCTGGTTCGACATTTGGCGCATAGGCGTATGGCCTAACTACAATAAGGGAGTGCAGTTCCGCACCGACTCGGCCTACCTTAGTCAGTTTTTCCGTGAAATGACACCCGATCTCAGCGACCACACCCACGACGTTGAGGCCATAAACGCACTGAACAGGAAGATTGGTGACAATGTTCTCGTAACCCATTCTGCCGGAGGAGTGACCGGCTGGTTTGCGGCAATGCAGAACAAAACCGTAAAAGCCGTGGCCGCCTATGAGCCCGGAGCCTACGTGTTTCCTGAGGGAGAGGTGCCCGAAAAGATAGAAGGGCTCACCGGAGGTTGTGCCGGAATACCCGTGAAAATGGAGCAATTCATGCAGCTTACACGTATTCCCATCGTGATGTATTTCGGCGATTACATTCCCGAAACACCGAGTAAGAACCTTGGTGATGAGAATTGGAGGGTGAGGTTGCAGATGGGCCGCAAGTTCGTGGAGTGCATAAACCGCCACGGAGGCAACGCCACGCTGGTGGAATTGCCCAAGATTGGCATTCACGGCAATACCCATTTCCTGATGCAAGACTTAAATAACGACGTGCTGGCCGACCTCTTTGACGGCTGGTTGCGGCAGAACAATCTGGCCGGAGCCGTCAAAGGTGACATGCCTTTCGCCGATTTCGGCCAGCCGTTGCCTGCCGATGCCTTCCACGGAGAGGCCTATCGCCACGACATTATCAACAACGACACGGTTTATAACTTTCCACAAACCAACGTAATAACGTTTGCTCCGGGTGCCCATAGCAACTGGCACCGCCACGGAGGCATGGACATTCTCGTTACCGGCGGACTGGGAATATACCAGCAAGAGGGCCATCCGGCCCAGCTCTTACGCCGCGGCGACGTGGTGCACATACCGGCCGGAGTGCGCCATTGGCACGGCGCAGCACCGGGAAACTGGTTTCAGCAGATAGTGATATACGACAGTAAGTGGAGCGATAAGGCCTCACGGACCGGCGAAGACAACACCGTGGGCAGCGACTATTATAATAATGTGGCACTCGAGGAGTTTCCCCATCAGAACAATAATGCCGACATCAGCATGTTCTCTCCCGGCGATTCGCTCATGAAGTTGCCCACATTCACCGGCCTTGTGCGCCTTTCTGAGGTCCTTGGCAGCAATAACGCCTCCGGAGCGCCCTCAATCCACAACGTGGTTTTCGAGCCCGGAGCCTACAATGCATGGCATAAGCACGCCGGCGGGCAGCTGCTTCTGGTTACCGATGGCATCTGTTACCACCAAATTAAGGGCCAACCCGTGCAGATTCTTCATGCAGGCGACGTGGCCAAATGCCCGCCAAACACGCTCCATTGGCACGGTGCCGCCCCCGGAAGCCGCATGGCCCACCTTGCCACCAACACCAATCCTGAGCGCAAAGGCGTTGTGTGGTACAAGCCCATCAGCAAGAAACAGTATGACAAAATAAAGGAATGAGGCCTTCAGGCAAATGCCCTGAAGCCCTATTTGAAGCGGACAACAAACCTGTGTTGTCCGCTTTTGTATTCATAACCCACAGTCCAGTGGTGGTAGTCGCAGATGCTTTTCACTATGGCCAGGCCCAAACCGTTGCCCTTTTGCTCCTTTGTGCGGTAGAAACGGGAGAACACCCGCCGGCCGTCAAGTGCGGGTTCGTCAGACGGATTGGCCACTACCAGGCAGCCATTGGCCACGGTTATGCTCACCGTTCCGCCCTTGCGGTTGTGGCGAATGGCGTTTACCACAAGATTGTTCAGCATGCTTTCAAGCAAGGTTTCGTTGCAGTCCACCTCCAAACCAGTGTCACTGAAGTCTGTTTTTATGCTTATGTCGCCGGCGATGCTCTTTATCTGCGGCAGCGTTGACTCTATTTTGCCGCACAGGTTCAGCCTCTTGGTGGCGCTGTACTGGTTGTTCTCAATCTTGGACAGCAACAGAAGGTTGCGGCTAAGGCGCGACATGTGGCGTATTTCCTGATACATTTGCAGCATCTCGGCAGCCTGACGCTCGGTCAGTTCAGGGTCTTGCAGCAGGTTGTCAATCTTGCTCTGAACTATGGCCAAAGGTGTTTGCAGCTCGTGAGAGGCATTTTCGGTAAACTCCTTTTGCACCTTGTAGCTCCTCACACTGTCGGTCATGATTGACGTTAGAGTGGTGTTCAGCTCGTCAAACTCCTTTGTGCCCGAATGGTTTAACTGCGGAATAATGCCCTTTTCTATCTTGAAGCCCTTCACTTTGGCCAGTGTGTCGTGGAAGGGGCGCCACAATCGCTGCGGCACATAGCGCATAACCACCAGCACTGCTATGGTGAGAATGGCTATGAAGGAGAGGAACTGAATGAAGAGACCTATCATAGTGTCTTCCTCAAGATCCAAATCGGGATTCTTTATGCCATAGTTCATCACGAGGTCGGTAAGGTCTTCGGCATAGAAACGTGTGGTAATGAGGTACAAAACCGGTATGGCGCACACGATAAGCACCACCATGCACGCCACAAGCCGCATCATCAGGTGGCTTGCAAGTGTTTTTTCACCTTTCATTCTGTCCATATATATCCTGTACCGTAAACGGTTTTGATGCACTCTTTCACTCCCGCCTTGGCCAGTTTCGACTTTAAGTTCTTTATGTGACTGTATATAAAGTCGAACGAATCCATCATATCGGCCATCTCTCCACTAAGGTGTTCGGCTATGGCAGGCTTGCTTATCACCTTGTTTTTGTTGCTGACAAAGAACGTAAGCAACTCATACTCGGTGCGGGTGAGCACAATCTGCTCGCCGTTGGCACTAACAGTGTGTTGCAACAGGTCGATAGTGAGCCCGTTTGAGTGTATTATGTTGCTGGCGGAGAACTCCTTCCGGCGTATCAGGGCATAGATTCTCATTGACAGTTCGGGCAGAGCAAAGGGCTTTGGCAGATAATCGTCGGCCCCGATCTCCAGTCCGCTCACCCTGTCGTCTATAGAATCCTTGGCCGAAATTATTATCACGCCCTCGCCGTTGTGCCGCTTTCTTATCTCGCGCAGAATGTCAAGACCGTCTCCTCCGGGCAGCATCAGGTCCAGAAGCACGCAATCATAGTCGTAGCTTCCGGCCTTCATCTTGGCTTCATTGTAGTTGAGCGCCTGCTCGCAGAGGTAGTCTTGCCCCTCCAGATATTTCTTAATGCTGTCTGAAAGTCGCCTTTCGTCCTCTATTATGAGTATCTTCACATTCTTCATAACGCCCATAACGCTCATTTTATTGCCTCAATCAGGAGTGTAATCATGGTGCCGCCAAACACCAGAAGCACTGCCACGGGCCGCCTGTCGGTGCGATACAGGCCAATCCTCTTGTCCAAGAAGCATGTGGCAGCACGCGAAATGCCGAATCCTAGCAGTGCTCCGCCCACGATGTCGCCCGGATAGTGCACGCCCAGATATATGCGAGAATAGCACATGCAGGCCGCAAACGCCACGAGGACGCACCGCGTGGCACGGTCGCGGAAAATGGTACAGAGCAGCGTTACCACGCAAACGGTGTTGGCAGCATGGCTCGAAACGAAGCCGAACATGCCACCATGGTATCCGTTTACATAGTGTAGCATCATGCAGATTGAGGCATCGTGTGACGGGCGGAGCCTGCCAACCCACGGCTTTATCAGCTCTGACGAAACCTTGTCTGACAGGGTTACGAGTACGGCCACGGCGCAAACAAAGGCCAGTTTCTGCTTCCAGCTACCCGGATTGTAGGCCACAGCCATCGTAGCGGCGGTTATTTCCAGCGGCAGCCACGTCAGTTTCTGCGAGTAGTTGTACCAAAAACTGTCGGCCATGAGGCCTCCATTGAAGTTCAGTGCCAGCATCATCTGCTTGTCGGCCCTGTCCAAGAGTGCCACCAGCTCACTGCCATCGGCCATGGCCAACAACAGCAACTCGCCCAGAAACATGCCCACACTCGCCACCAACAGCATCTGACAGACCCTCAGAGGCAGCTGGTTCGGCATGCCGCCAAGCGGCAAATTCTGTCTGTAATTATAGGTATCGTCCATTTCTTACGGTTCTTTTCTTGCAAAAATAGAATCAGAATTTGTAGACATGCTGTAGAAATGGGCCTAATCCAGAATGTCTACAATATTGAAATAAAGTTTAACCTATCAGTCCTTACGCCCTATATCTTTTAGCTGTACCTTTGCACTTGTGATGTACATAACGCTTATTCTTGTAGGACTTGTGGCCGGAACGCTTTCCGGTTCGGTAGGTTTCGGCGGCGGAATGATACTTCTGCCCGTCATAACTTACTTCTATGGGGTCGAGATAGCAGTGCCAGTATCCACCATAGCACAGCTAATGAGCAATCTTTCGAGGGCTCTCATGGGGTGGAAGCAGATACAGTGGCGGCAGGTGCTTTGGTTTTTGGTGCCCGCACTGCCCTTTACGGCTCTCGGAGCCTTTGGTTTCGCGGTGGTAGACAAGCGGCTTATGACGCGCCTCTTGTGCCTTTTCCTCATCGTTTTCTCAATAATGAAGCTGCGGGGCAAGCTGCATCTGCCCAAGAGTAGGGCCACAATGCTTGTTGGTGGCGGGCTTACGGGCTTCCTTAATGGCATGCTCGGCATTAGCGGACCATTGAGCAGTGCCGTCTTTCTTACGCTTGAGCTGTCGCCTGTGGCCTATATCGTGAGTGAGTCTATGGCTGCCGCGGCCATGCATATCGTGAAAGCGGTAACCTATGGCAGGTTCAACCTGATGAGCTGGAACATCTTTCTAAACGGCTTCCTCATAGGTTGCGCCATGATTTTGGGCAATTTCGTGGCCTTGAAGCTAATAAGCCACGCCCGCAAGAAGCCTTATCAGCGCGTTGTAGCCGGTGTTATGATAGCCGTTTCGCTGTGGCTCATCATCACCGTATAGTCCATATACCACTCGTATAGGCGTGTTATGCCCTGCCGCAAGGTGGTGTTCGGCTTGTAGCCGAAGTCCTTTTGCAGTCTGGAAGTATCGGCATAGGTGCGCACTACGTCACCCGGCTGCATGTCCATCATGCGCATTCTGGCCTTGCGCCCCACCACACTTTCTATTGTTTTTATAAAATCGAGCAGCCTGACGGGGTGCGAGTTGCCTATGTTATAGATGCGGGCCGGCACCTCTTGCATGTCTTCCGAGTTCAGCACGAGGCATATTCCCTTCACAATGTCGTCGATATAAGTGAAGTCTCGCAGCATGTTCCCGTGGTTGAACACCTGCAACTCCCGCCCCCTCACTATGGCATCCATGAACTTTAGCGGTGCCATGTCGGGCCGTCCCCATGGTCCGTACACCGTGAAAAAGCGCAACCCGGCCGTCTTAATGCCGTAAAGCTTGCTATAAGCATATGCCATCTCCTCGTCGCTCTTCTTTGTCGCGGCGTAAAGGCTAACGGGTGAGTCGGTGGGATCGGTCTCTTTGAAGGGCACTGTCGCACTTAAGCCGTACACGCTGCTTGAACTTGCATAGACCAAATGGCCGACTCCGTGGTTCCTACAGGCCTCAAGTATGTTGAGAAAGCCCACCACGTTGGCCTGGATGTACGAATACGGGTTCTCGATAGAATAGCGAACGCCCGCCTGTCCGGCCAGATTACACACATGTGTGAAGCCTTCGCGGGCAAAAAGCTGCTCCATGGCGTTGCCGTCGGTAAGGTCCATCTTGCCGAAACGGTAGTTACAGAGTGTCCGGCTCTGCGCCAGCACGTTGTCCTTCAGTTGCTCCCCACTTATGCCCGTATCGTTAAGGCGGGCATATTTCAGTTCAGTGGAGTAGTAATCATTGATATTGTCAATGCCCACCACATCGGCTCCGCCGGCAGTCAGTGCCCTTACGAGCCCATGGCCTATGAATCCGGCCGCGCCTGTTACAAGTATTTTCATGTTGGTTATTTGTTCTTTGTTGTTGCCTTACGGCTCTTTTTGTATAGCACTATGTTACGGGAGTAGGTTACAAAGCCCACCGACTGGCCCACGATTAGTACGGGATCGAGGCGGAAAAAGCCGTAGCTCACGATGATGGAGCACCCCAAGAGGCTTATAATCCAGAAGCCAACGGGCAGCAAAGACTGCTTGCGGCGGTAGCTGTAGTACCACTGGTAGATGAAGCGAAGGGTAAAAATAACCTGTCCTGCTGAGCCCCAAGCGAGCAGTAGTGGCGGAACAGAACTGTTGTGGAAGAAGGTAGACACAAACATAGGCACGTCGTGGAGCATCATTCCGAATGCAAGAAAGGGCAACGACACTATGATTATGCGCCCAATAAGTGCCACCCGATGCCACACTCCCTTTATGTCGAGGTTCCATATATAAATGTAGTAGGATATGATTTGCCCGAAAATTATGGCAAAATCATCTCTCAGCCACCCGTAAACAAACAGCAATATGCTGCCCGCCAGACTGCAAATCCAGTAGGCATTGGGCGACACCACGCGCCGGGCCCGCTCAGACAGTATCCACTGAATAAGCATTCGGGCCGAGAAAAAGCCTTGGGCCACGAAGCCAATTATGTATACGTAGAGTGCCGAAGTTTGCATGGCTCAGAGCTTTGAGGCTGTTATCCGGTAGCTTATGTAGCGCTTTCTCATCCAGCGAAAGGCGAAACAGTCGGCCAGAGGACCACTGAGCCGGTTCCAGAGGTGATACTTCGACACGCCCGCCATGCGTGGATAGTGCCTCACTGGCAGTTCCTTGAACCTGCCGCCCACCATCATTATGAGTGCGGGAAGAAAGCGATGCATGCCGTCAAAGAATGGTATCAGCTTGGCGTATTGCGATTGCATAACCTTGAGTGGGCAACCTGTGTCGGTGGCAGTATCGCCAGTCATCTTCCGTCTGAACGAGTTTGCAATCCTTGATTGCACCTTCTTGAACCACGAATCCTTGCGATTGGCCCTTATTCCCGCCACAAGCTGAAAGTCAGAGCTATAGTCCAGCAGTTTGTTAAAGTCATCAGGATTGGTCTGAAGGTCAGCGTCTATGTAGCCGGTAAGCCGGCTCTGCGTGGTGTCAATGCCGGCTTTGATGGCCGTACTCAGTCCGTGGTTGCGGTCAGAGCTTATGTAGTAGAAGTCGTTTTGCCTCCGGCAGATGTCCTCTATCATAGCCAGGCTGCGGTCGGTTGACCCATCATTGACCAGCAGCACGCAGGCTCTGACTGCGGCTTTGGGCAGATATTCGCTCAGCTTCTGCTCCACCCGCAGCAGGTTGTCTTCCTCATTGAAGACCGGAACTATTATAGTAAGCTCGTAGTTTGCGGTATTGTTCATTTCCTTAGCTTTAATATCGTAACGTGATTTATAAAATCCTGAGTGTAGTGTCGGTCGTTTCGCGGGTGCTTATTGTCGTCGTAGGTGCCAATGGCCACGGTATCGATGTGCTGAAGCACCGCGGCGGGCACCTCCTCGCTCACCCATCGGCGCGACACTATGGCGCAAGGCAGGGCCCTACGCACGGTTGCGGAGTCGTCGAGGCAGAGGGGCAGTATCTTCCTATGTGCCTCATAAACAAGCTCTATCCTCAAAGGCTCCTTAGCGTTGTGGTAGAAGGGCAGGCCCGCAAGGCGCCTATCTGCCCGCACTGCAGCTATGCTGTGGGCCTCGGGGTTGCCAAAGGCGTGGCCTATGGTGCCCAGAAGGCAGAGCTCTGCCAGTGCGAACATGACCGCTATGCCACAGGTCAGCCTCAACGGATGGCACTGAAGGGTGCACCAAACCAGCCATACGGTCACGCAAATCATGACTGCGCTTATGCCCACTTCGGTGCCCATGCTTATCAGTCCGTGCCTTACGCCGAAGTGATAGGCCAGGGCCGGCACCGCCGCGGCTATGATACTGACCGTAAGTCCGTTGACAACGTAGAGCCATCGGCTCACTTTGTCCATCTTCTCGCCCTGACAGAAGTTCACTATCAGACAGCCCACAACCATCGAAGCCGGTGCCATTGCGGGCAGCAGGTAGCGCATCTTCTTCTCGGGCATTAAGGACAGCAGCGCC
>CAZUWO010000092.1:0-12499 GCA_964623995.1 uncultured Prevotella sp.
TAAGACGGCTTTTTGAAAAGTCGAAGTCTATACCCGCACGTAGGAATTCCTCACAAAGCAATGGCACATCAAATCGGTTGCTGTTGAATCCTGCAAAATCACAGTTGTCAAATTCCTTCTGAAGTGATGGCGCTATTTCTCTGAACGTAGGCTTATCGGCCACCATTTCATTAGTAATACCTGTAAGTTCGGTTACTTCTTTTGGTATAGGGTGGGGTGGTCTGACAAATATATTGGCACGCTTTTCCGTACCGTCGGTGCACACCTTTATGTAAGAAATCTGAATTATGCTATCCTTTGCTATATCAAGACCCGTGGTTTCCAAGTCGAAAACCACGAGGTCCTTTGTAATATTCAGCTTCATTTTATTTTATCAGTCGTTTAACAACATGGGCATGACAAGCATAAGCACGTCTTGTCCCTCTGGCTCCTGTACAGGAACTATTATTCCCGGACGGCTTGGGTCGGAAAGACTTATTTCCACATCGTCCGAGTTTAGATTGTTGAGAGCGTCTATAAGACCTGAGCCCTTGAATCCAATGCTCTTTGGCTGGCCTTCATACTCGCATACGAGTTTCTCCTTTGCGCTGGTGGCGAAGTCTATATCCTCTGAGCTAAGTTCTATACAGCCATCGCTTAGGGTGAAACGTATAAGCTCAGATGAGTCGCTTGCAAACGGCAAGACGCGCTTTATTGCGCCAAGGAGAGCTTTTCTGTCAGCTGTAACCTTGTTGGGGCTGTCGTTTGGTATTACGCTTGCATAGTTGGGATATTTACCTTCTATGAGTCTGCACGACAGAATGCTGTCGCCGTATTTTACCTCAGCTGAACTTGAGTCAAAACGTATTACAACGTCGTCTCCATTCTGAGTTAATACGTTCTTTAATATTAATGCAGGCTTCTTGGGAAGAATGAAGTTAGAAGGTATGTCGTTCTTGATGCTGAATATGCGGTTTCGTACAAGCGAATGGCCATCTGTGGCAACGATAGCAAGGAAGTCGGCTTGCTGGTCGAAGTATATGCCGTTCATGACGGGGCGCAACTCGTCGTTTGCAGTCGAGAAAAGTGAGCGCGAAAGACTTTCGGCAAGCACACCGGAGTCTATGGTTATGCTTGTGGCTCCATCGCCAATGGTCTTGCTTTGTGGATATTCTTCGGCCGATTGAGCTGTAAAGTTATACATGCCGTTCTGGTAAAGAACCTTGATAGTCAGTGCTTCAAGGTCTATTTCGAACGAGAGAGGCTGCTCGGGCAGCTCCTTTACAGCGTCGAGGATGGTCTGATAGGGTACGGCAAAGCTGCCGTCGCCGTCGCTTTCTTCAAGCTGCAGAACCGTCTTCATCACGTTTTCGCCGTCGGAAGCAGTAAGCGTGAGTTGGCTGTTCTTTACCTCAAAGAGGAAGTCGCCCAGTATTGCGACGGAATTTTTGCTGTTTATCACTTTCGAGAGAACCAGCAACTGACTGCCTAGGGCAGTGCTTGAAAGAGTGAATCTCATAGTTCTTATTCTGATTTTATTGTTTCCAGTTATCAAAAATTATTCAAGCACAAAAATACAAAAATTAATCCTTTTAGAGAAAATAATGGCTTAAAACTTTTATGAATTTAGATTATTTTTGTACTTTCGCAATCGTAATTTAAAATACACATTCTTATAAATATTATTAAAGTTAAAACAAAATGGAAATAGAAGGAAAGATTATCGCGGTTTTGCCCCAGCAGAGTGGTGTTTCTTCCAGGACCGGAAACCCTTGGGCTTCGCAAGACTACGTTATAGAGACCCATGAGCAGTATCCTCGCAAATGTTGCTTCCGTGTATTTGGAGCTGATAAGATTCAGAGCATGGCCATCAAGGCAGGCGAAGAGCTGAGAGTGTCGTTCGATATAGATTCTCATGAGTATAACGGTCGCTGGTATAACGATATCAGAGCATGGAAGGTGGAACGCATTGATGCTGCCGCAGCCGCTGCTGCTCAGCCTCCTGTAGCCGCAGCCACTTCTCAAGCTCAACCACAAGGTGCTCAGGCACCATTCCCTCCGGCTCCGGAAGGCGACAATAATGACGATCTGCCATTCTAATGGCTGATGGCTATATTGATTAAATTAGCTGTTTTGTAGCGTAAGCCAACGCTTCTGCTCTTGGAAAGTATTGGCTTGGGTCATGAAACCCATTGGTTTCTTATGGCGGAAGCATAGCTTTTTACAGTCTAACCCATACCTTTTTGCATTTTGCAGGAGCGTATGGGCTTTTCTGTTTTAATCTGTAAGCGTTGCAGACTGATAAAATTCTACGCCTATATTCTCTGAATATTACTTTTTATGGTGTAGCTTTTCCGTCAAAAAAGTTACTATATTTGAAAAAGGTGTGAAAGATAACAAAAAAAGACATTAAAGCCTTTGTGTTGCCAAACAAAACACTTAATTTTGTAAACGGGTAATATAAAATCCCGGAAAAGAGGAACGACGAATGAAAACCAAGTTATATCTGACACTGTTGGTATTGCTTTCATCGGTTGGACTGATGGCTCAAGAACCATTGGTTAGCGATGATTTAAAGCCTGGCCGTAAGGTTACAGAGGCAGAGAAGGACTATGCCAAGAATTTGGATGTCAATATCAGTGCGCAAGTATTTGCAAACTCAGGGAGCAAAATGTTTCGTGGAGTAGGTTTTACGCAGAGTGTTGACTTGGATTATCATATGGATATTTCTTCAAAGGCCAGACTCACGATAGGTGGAAATCTTAGCAACACAACATTCCGCGGCAACAATTACTTCTATGGAAATGTAAGAGCTCTGTTGGAATACCACCCTAATGAGCACTGGGATGCGTGGTTCTATGGTCAGAAAAGCTTTCAAAACAAGCAAATGCCATTTTGGATGCGCAACTATGAGGATAATGTTGACCGCGTAGGTGGCGGTGCCCGCTATACGTTTAAGCCCGGTTCATATATCGAAGTAAACTTGGAAGCAAGCCGTTATAACGGACCTTCTTATTGGGGATATGGTCCTTGGGGCTATGGCTATGGCCCGGGAATGTGGGGATATAGACCTGCTTATGGTGTCTATTATCCCGGTTATTGGTATTGACAAATACTCCCCCCCGATTTTCATTAAGCAAAAAGTGCGTAGTCTGTATAGAGTCAGACTGCGCACTTTTTATTTTAATCTAAGCCTTATAAATTCAATTTATTCATGGTCTTCATCTTCAGAATCGGAGAAAGCTGAGTCTGGTATTGGCAACTGGCGCATGAATGGGGTGTTGAAAGAAATTATAGTTACGGTTCTTGCAAGACCCAATGGCTGCAGCTTGTCGTGAATGGTTTCCATGAGATGATGGTTGTTTCTTGCATAAAGCTTAATAAACATGTCCATGTCTCCTGTTGTGAAATGGCATTCTACAATCTCAGGAATTTTCTTAATCTCCCCTAATACATAGTCAAACTGGGAAGGATCTTTTAGATAAAGACTTATGTAAGCACAGGTTTCATAGCCTATCTTCTCGGGGTCTATTATGAATTGCGAACCTTTCAGAACTCCCAAATTGGTTAATTTCTGAATTCTTTGGTGAATAGCAGCTCCGCTAACATTACAGGCTCTTGCCACCTCAAGAAATGGAATTCTGGCATCTTCTGATATAAGATGGAGAATCTTGCGGTCTAATGAATCTAAATTTCTATGTGCCATTTTATATGATTTGTTTAATGATGCAAAGTTACGATATTTTTTTCATTCAACAATCATACAAGTTTAAATTATTCATAAATAGTCCCCAAACTGGCCAAATATGTTATATTTTATCCTGTTATTACGTCTATTCAGCGAAATGTTGAGCCATTCCAAATGTATTTTTTCGGTTTCAGAATGGCTTCAAGCTTTTTCCTACCTTCCTTATTGCCTAAAGGTAGTGACAGACTGTATACAAGACCATGGCTTTGTGGCTGAGCTTCTATGCTTATCAGTAATGGTGAAAGTTCTTTGAGCGCTTGCTTGTAATTACTGTTGCTCATGGTGTCGGGTCTCGCAATTAGGTTGCTGACCTTAACTTTAGGCAAAGGCTCTGATGATAGCTTATGCCAGGCACTGTCGTAGAGTTCAACGGTGCTTTCCGCAGCTGGTCCATAATAAGTTCTTACCAGACAACACAATTCGTCACCATTGTCTGTCTTTACCTGCATGGCTTCCAGTATGCTTGATGCAGACAGTCTTATTTTGAGGTAATCTTCGCTCAGCGAGTCTACACTGACATCTTCATGGAGCAGGCTTTGTATCTTTCCGTTGCTCTGTGTCGGTTGCTGCAACAGCGAAGAACGTATGTCAGCACTAAGGTAAGGTACCAAACTGTCGGGCATGCTCATAAACATGCCCGCAATGTCCTTGGCTTCAAGCGAAGCCGGAATCATACAGAAGAGGCTCAGTATTAGCCAGATTACTCTCATTATATTATTAAATGTTAAAGGCTCCGTAACGTAGTCCAACGTTCCACTTACCTTGAATTCTTACAGTGTATATAGTAAAGAGGCTTTGTCCGTCTGGCCCGAGGCCGCCTTTAACAAACTTGCCGTCTTCATCCTCATCTTCAGAAATGCTGTTATATTCTTTGGCCATTGCCTTTTCTATTGCGTTCATTTCTTTTACGGCTGTGGCTTTGTTTGGCACCTGCATGTAGAAGCGTGCCTGATTGAATTTACCGTTTTCGTTGAAGTAGAATTTAGCGGTAGTGAACTTGAATCCCATGTAGTTCACTTTTGAAAAAGTTATCTGGTCGGCTTGAGCTATTCCCTTTGCGCCAAAGGCAGATTCAAATTGTGTAACAGCATCAGTCTTTTGTGTTCCAAACTTTACGCCTGCAACAGAGTCATCACCCTTTGCGCTGGCTGCCACTGCAATCAGCACGGCGTCAAAAAAAAACAAAATCCTTTTCATTATATTTAAAAATTTAAGACGATAAATTTATGGCAAAGGTATAAAAAGAAATTGAAACAAGTTTGATAGATGGATATTTTTTCTATTAAATATAAAATACTGCACATTTCTTTTGGGTTTGTGCAAATAACTATTTACCTTTGCACAGAAATTCAAATTTTGTGCAGTGGAGACATTACCAAATTTTATTGAATACATAGAAAAAGCTATAAAGGACAACTGGAACAAAGATTCCCTGACCGATTATAAAGGTTCCACACTTCAGTATCACGATGTGGCACGCAAAATAGAGAAACTTCACATTATGTTCAGCAATGCCGGTGTGAAGCACGGAGACAAGATAGCACTCTGTGGGCGCAACAGTTCCATGTGGGCAGCATCTTTCCTTGCGGTGCTTACTTACGGTGCAGTGGCAGTTCCTATACAGCATGAGTTCACAAGTGAGCAAGTCTACAATATTGTTAATCATAGCGACGCCAAATTGCTGTTCGTCGGCGACATTGTAGCCACACAGCTCGATTACAGCCTTATGCCTAATCTTGAAGGCGTAATTTTTCTTCCCGATCTTTCTTTAACTCTGAGTCGCTCATCCCAGCTTAGCTATGCGCGTGAGCATCTTAATGAACTCTTTGGCATAAAGTATCCAAAGAGTTTCAGGGCGGAAAACATACATTATTATATTGGGGCCCCTGATGAGCTGGCCCTCATCAATTATACAAGTGGCACAACGGGCTATTCCAAGGGCGTAATGCTTTCCTACCGCTCTCTTTCGAGCAATCTTACATGGACTTTGGGCGCCTTGGGCGGCAAGGTCGCACGCAACAGCCACTCCCTCAGCATTCTTCCCATGGCCCATATGTATGGGCTTATGATAGAGTTCCTGTTCGAGTTTGCCTATGGAAATCATATTTTCTTCCTTACTCGGCTTCCGAGTCCCACGGTAATTGCCGAGGCTTTAGCTTCAATAAAGCCCTCAATAGTGGTAAGCGTGCCGCTTATCGTAGAGAAGATAGTACGTAAGAAAATAATGCCTCAGGTGCAAACGTTGCCTGTTCACATGCTTATGAGCATGCCCGTGATAAAGAAAAAGGTTAACGAGCGCATCAAGGAAATGGTAATTGAAGCCTTCGGAGGCAGTCTTTACGAGATTATCGTGGGCGGCGCAGGCCTCAATCCCGAGGTAGAATCATTCCTTAGGAGCATCGACTTCCCCATAACCACAGGCTATGGCACCACTGAGACGGGGCCGATGATTTCCTACAGCGATTATCATGATTTCCGTTCCGGCAGCTGTGGCACTGTGGTTACCGGTATGGAAGTAAAGATAGCAAGCGCCAATCCGGCCGTAATTCCCGGCGAAATAATAACTCGTGGCGATAATCTTATGCTTGGCTACTACAAAAACCAGGAGGCAACCAACGCCGTTATTGATGAATACGGATGGTTTCACACCGGTGATTTGGCCACGATCGACGAGGATGGCTTCATCTATATTCGTGGAAGAATCAAGAATATGATACTTGGAGCCAACGGACAAAATGTATATCCGGAGGAGATAGAGAGCAAACTCAACAACATGCCTATGGTAAGCGAGAGCCTGGTGGTGCAGCGGGGCAACAGAATCGTAGGCCTCGTGCATCCGGATTACGATGAAGCCAATGAGCTTGGACTTACCGAAAGCGACCTGAATGGCATAATGGAGCAGAACCGCAACCAGCTCAATGCCGAGTTGCCGGCGTTCTGCAAGATTTCTACAATCCATTTGCAGGAAAAAGAATTTGAAAAGACTCCCAAGAAGAGCATCAAGCGGTATCTCTATCAAATAGAGGATAACGGCAAAAAATAAACTATTCAATCTTCTGAACAAATCCTATTTAATATGGAAAAAAATATGTGCTTCAACGCATTAGTCGAAGAAAGCATCAAGAAACATTGGGATCTTGACGCTCTCACCGACTATAAAGGCTCAACTTTGCAGTATCATGACGTGGCACGCAAGATAGAAAAGCTGCACATCTTGTTTGAAAGTAGCGGCGTTGTCAAGGGCGACAAGATTGCTCTTTGTGGGCGAAACAGTGCCAATTGGGCCGTAGCCTTGCTGGCTACGCTTACCTATGGTGCCGTGGCTGTGCCCATACTGCATGAGTTCACACCCGAGCAAATCCATAATATCGTTAATCATAGCGACGCAAAACTCCTGTTTGCCGGCGACGTGGTGTCAACAGTGATTGACCCTACCAAAATGCCCAACCTCGAGGGAATAATCTACATACCCGATTATTCGCTGAAACTGAGCCGTACCGACAAGCTCACCTATGCGCGCGAGCACCTCAATGAGATATTCGGAAAGCGTTATCCTAAGTTCTTCCGTGCCGTTCACGTAAATTACTATCATGAGCAGTCGCCCGACGAACTGGCCCTGATAAACTACACCAGTGGCACTACCGGCTTCTCAAAGGGCGTGATGATACCCTACAGGGCGTTGTGGAGCAATTGCGATTTTGCCTGTTCAGTGCTCGGAAACGTAGTAAAGGCGGGCAGCAATGTTATAAGCATACTGCCCATGGCCCACATGTACGGCATGTCTTTTGAGTTTCTTTACGAGTTTATGTCGGGTGTCCACATCTTCTATCTCACCCGCGTGCCCTCACCGGCAGTAATTTCTCAGGCCCTGGCCGAGGTAAAGCCGGTCATAATGATTGCCGTTCCTCTTGTTATTGAGAAAATAATACGCAAGCGGGTAATGCCTAAGCTGCAAAACAACCGCGTCAAGCTGTTGCTCAGCATGCCTGTAATAAGCAAGAAAGTCAGGGAAAAGATATGCGAGCAAGTGCTTAGTGCCTTCGGCGGCAACCTGTACGAGGTTATCATTGGCGGTGCTGCGCTCAATCAGGAGGTTGAGGAGTTCCTCCACAAAATAGGCTTCCCCTATACCGTAGGCTATGGAGCCACCGAGTGTGCGCCTATAATCTGCTATCGCGACTGGCACGACTTCCGTCAGGGGTCATGTGGATGCGCGGCCAAGAACCAGCAAGTCATGATAGATTCTCCCGACCCTGAGCACATTCCGGGTGAGATACTTACCAAGGGTCCCAACGTAATGCTTGGCTACTACAAGAACCCTGAAGCCACGGCTAAGGCCATCGACAAGGACGGTTGGCTGCATACCGGCGACCTGGGTCTGTGCGATAGCCTTGGCAACATATTTATAAAGGGCCGCTCCAAGACCATGTTGCTCGGCTCTAACGGTCAGAACATTTATCCTGAGGAGATTGAGGACAAGCTCAACTCTCAGCCAATGGTGAGCGAGAGTCTTGTTATTCAGGATGGCGATAAGCTTGTGGGGCTCGTCTATCCTGACTACGACGAGGCCAAGCAACTTAATCTTAACGATTCCGATATAGCTCAGGTCATGGAGCAAAACAGAACTGCCATAAACCAAGTGTTGCCACATTATTCCAAGATTTCTGAAATAAGAATTCAGAAAGAGGAGTTCGAGAAGACTCCTAAGCGTAGCATCAAGCGCTACCTGTATCAGAAATAATGCAGGGCTGGCTTCAGCAGATAGCGATAATTAAGCATAAAGGGGGTGTATCAAAATCCTGATACGCCCCCTTTTTTCATGCCTATAGGGGCGCCAAACCGTGGGGAGATGCTTCCCATAGTGGCGGCTACCCTATGTGAAGGCTGGAAACCGGCCCTGATTTCTTTGCTTAGTGAGAAACTTTTTTCTACGTAGAGTTTATATTTTTACTGCCTAGCAAAATACCTTTTTCTATAAGATTACAACGTTAGTTTATGCCTTTCTGCCCCTCATTCCTGATGCTTCTGCCTCGTGAAACCATTCATAATCCATCGGCATATCCATATAATCAGCATGCAGAGGCTCCGTACTTATGGCACCGGCCTACGGAAAATGCCGCGTGGTAGATGGGCGACTCCTCCGGAGTCGGGTAGGGAGGGGGCTTCCGGTTCCTCGGGTCGGAACGACCCGAGGTTACCAAACGGTGACGTCTCCGACGTCAATCCTCGGCTTTGACAGGCTTGCTCGTTGGTGCCTCCGACGTCAGTCAGTCGGTCAGTGTGGCTGAGTCTGCTCTGCCTCCGACGTCAATCAGTTGGTCAGTGTAGCCGAGTCTGCTCTGCCTCCGGCATCATTCCGCAGCGCTGGTGGGCAGATTCGGCACTGCCATTATGGCCATTGAGTCCGGAGGACTCATCGCTGCATTAACCCCGTCTCATCATGCGTAGCATGTGAGGCGGGGCATATCGTCATGCCGCATAAGTCGACCCAGGCAGGGTCGCCGCTGGTTTCTGCCTGTGGTGGCGGTCCTTTCTGTCCGTGTGGTTGACAGTTTCAGCGGCGACCCTGCCTGGGTCGATGGTGTGTGTGAGTTCCTTATACCCTGCGTCAGCACTTTGTGCATGACACAGGGTTACTACAGCGGTGAGCCCTCTGGGCTCACTTCGTCGCATGGATTGGGTGACTCATTACTACATCCGGCGTCAATCGGCTGGTCGTGTAGCTGACTCTATGCTGCCGCAGACATCATCTCGTGGCTCAGACGGGTCGGCTCAGCCATGCGTTGGTGGCAGCATCACAGTGCTGGCGTAGTGGCTCAGCCATGCAGTGGCGGCAGTATTGTTGCACGATGTGTTGGTTCGGTATCGTAGTGTTGGCAGCATCGTAGCACTGATTAGTTGAGCTTATACCGCCATACATGCGGGAGCCATTGATGCCAGCGGCATCACCGTATAATAACCGCAGGTCGTCCCGACCTGCGGAATGCAACCTCCACCCCCCACTCCGACCCCAGCGGGGTCGCCCATCGGCAGAAAAGCCAACGTGACAGATGGGCGACTCCTCCGGAGTCGGGTAGGGAGGGGGCTTCCGGTTCCTCGGGTCGGAACGACCCGAGGTTACCAAACGGTGACGTCTCCGACGTCAATCATGCTGTCAGTGTAGCTGACTCTGCGCTGTCTCCGGCATCAATCATGCGGTGGGCGGGGGCGCTTGCCGCACCGGAATAAAAGCTTCGCCACTCGGCCGAAGGGCGAACCACGGGCTAGGACCATTGGCACTTTAATCGCAAATTTATGGCTCGAAAGAGAGAAAAAACCACTCGAAAATCCTAAAAGTGTTGACAAAGACGTACATTTGTGTATTAAATGTTTATACATTCTTATAATTTAACTGTTAGGGGGGGTAGTGACGGGCTTTTTTTATACCTTTGCCGCACCTTTAATCCTAATCGTCTCTGCCGCGGCAGTGATGCCTATAGTAAGCTTATTAATATGGAACTGACGCCTTAGAGGCTCATAGCTCACTGCGCCGGCTGCTTATTATCAATCTGGAATGTATAATAATTTTTTAATTTGTATAATGAAATGAAGACTTTTTTATTTATGTTAGCTCTGTTGTTGGCGGGAGTAGCCCCGTCGGCGGCACAGACCATTTATGCAGAATTGTCAGCTGACGGCAGCACTCTTACCTTCAAGTATGACGGAAACTACAGTGCAGATAAAGAGGGGGTGACCAATTTTAAGCTTCCGCCCACATATAAGAACTCCTTTGGTAGAGTTATTAATGGCTACAGTAGTGGAATTACTTCCAAAATAACAACAGCCGTTATTGCTCCCTCAATGGCGAATGCAACGCCTACGAGTACTGCTTATTGGTTTTATGGTTTGGATAATCTCACAAAGATAAGCGGCATGGAAAATCTGAATACTTCAGAGGTAACCAACATGAATTCTATGTTCAGTGGTTGTTCCAAGCTTACAAGTTTGGACGTAAGCCGCTTTAAAACGGATAAAGTAACCAACATGAGCTTTATGTTCAATAACTGTAGCAGGCTTACAAGTTTAAACGTAGGCGGCTTTAATACGGCTAAAGTAACCGATATGAGCAATATGTTCAATGGTTGCTCAAGGCTTACCGGCTTGGATATCAGTAATTTCGAAACGGGGAAAGTAACCACTATGGTCAGTATGTTTGATCATTGTAGCAGCCTAAAGACAGAAAACTTGAATTTGCCTACCTTCGATCTGAGCAGTGCAACGAGCATGTCAGGTATGTTTTCATATTGTTATGGCTTGGCAGGGAAGTTTACCTTAAAAAGTAAATCGGCCGGAACTAATGCTATAAACTTGTCTAGTCTGTTCATAAGTGATGATAAAATTACCGATATAGACTTGAGTGATTTTAATGCCAACGTGAGCACCACACAATCCATGTTTGATAGATGTACAGCTTTAACCAACGTGAAATTTAGTGACGGTTTCAATACAGCCCAAGCAACCAGCATGTCCAATATGTTCCTGGATTGCTCCAAGCTTGACAATCTGGATTTGCATACCTTTAAAACGGACAATGTAACAACAATGTACGGTATGTTTCAAGGTTGCGAGGCGCTGAGCAGCTTGGACATTAGTAACTTTAACCTGGCTAAGGTTACTGGCTTTAGTAACATGTTTGAAGATTGTATAAATTTGGCTACGTTGCAATTCGGTCATAGCGATATGCCTGCATCATCTTCTGTGGTTAATATGCGAAACATGTTCCATAACTGCAGGAAACTGTCCACATTGGACCTGAGCAAGTACAATAAGTCTAATGTAACTAATATGCTTTTTATGTTCCAGGATTGTGCCAGCTTGCAGTCCTTAACGTGGGATGGTCATGTTACGACCAAATTGTCTGACATCCATAATATTTTTGATGGCTGCAATAGTTTGGAGAGTCTGAATATGACAAGCTTCAATACAGGGAAAGTAACTGATATGTCATATATGTTTAACCAATGTAATAAATTGGAGACGTTGACATGGGATAAGACCCGTTTCGTTACAGATAACGTTACGAATATGGGATTCATGTTTAATTATTGCCAACGTTTAAAGAGCTTGGATGTCAGTCAATTCAATACAGAAAAAGTGAGGAATATGGGGAATATGTTTCAAGAATGCGGAACTCTGACGAGTTTGAATCTGTCAAGCTTTAATACTCCGGCGCTGACAGATATGGTAAGTATGTTTGCAGGCTGCGGAAATTTGACGAAACTGACAATTCCGAAAACCTTCACAACCGATAATGTTACTGATATGAATAGTGTGTTCAAGGGGTGCTCAAGCCTGCCAAGCCTGGACGTAAGCGGCTTTAATACAGCTAAGGTAACTGACATGAGTATTATGTTCGACGCTTGCAGTAGCTTGACTACCCTTGATGTCAGCAACTTCAACACTGCTGCAGTAGCTAACATGAACCATATGTTCAGCAATTGTTCCGGTCTTACAAGTCTGAATCTATCCAACTTCAACACCGCTGCAGTAACTAACATGAACAGTATGTTCATGGGATGTAAAGGTCTTACAAGTCTGAATATATCCAGCTTCAACACGGCTGCAGTAACCGACATGAGCAGTATGTTCAGCGGATGTAAAGGTCTGAAAGAGTTGGACTTGAGCAAACTTGTTTTTAAGGGTGGCCAAAAGTTAATTTGTCTAATTTGGCAGATGGCTGCACCGGTCTTACAGAAGTGAAGCTTGGAAACAACTATATAGCACCGGACGGGA
>CAZUWO010000093.1:0-12486 GCA_964623995.1 uncultured Prevotella sp.
CGCACACCCTACGCAACACCCCGCCTCACCTGCTTCGCAGGATGAGACGGGGTTAAGCAAGCGTAGAGCCTTCCAGGCTCTATAGGCTATTTTGATACACCCACCTACTGTACGGGGCACGAATCCGACCCTGTGAAGGGTCGCCGCTTGCTTAAGAGGGTGTATCAAAAAAGCCCCGCTGGCTCATTTGGGTGAAGGATAATATTCATACAACATTATATATCTTGAAACTAAATTTACAAGCTTTGAAAGTTAAATTTACAAACCTTGGAAATTTAATATACAAGCTTTGGAAGTTAGACGATAAACTGAGGCCCCGCCTTATCCATGCCATGCATGGTGAGGCGGAGCTTTTTTGTTTGTTCTTTTCCCAGCCATGCTACCCCTTCGCCCGTGTCGCCACACCGTATATAAGACATACACAATCGGCGTACGTGACGGTTATGTACGGCGTACGTAATGGTCACACGCGGCTTACATAGGCGGCTCATACGGCGTACATATATTTCACACGCGGCGTACGAGAGAGGCTTGCACGCCGAATTGAAAAAGGGGGTGTATCAAAATAGCCTATAGAGCCTGGAAGGCTCTACGCTTGCTTAACCCCGTCTCATCGCACACGGTTATTCCTTGAAACTGCAAGAAGTTTGTCTCTGACAGATTTACCGTAATTCTTTATTTTCTCTGTCATAGCTTTATCTCAAGATACTTTTCCAATGTATTTTTGACTCGCAAATTTTCAGCATAACGCATAAGCTTAGAAATGTCACGCCGTCTGTCAGCAAGATAGTTGCTCACCACTTCCTTACATACGCCCAAACCTATCTTATTGCGGAACTTTACAGCATCGCAGACGCATCTTTCTACATCGTATATTCTAATATCATACCCTTCCACATTCATTGAAGTCTCACCAAGGTGAAGTATATCATCAGAAAAACGATGCAATGTAATCTCAGGGTATTCAGGTAGAGTTACTTTCCTTCCCCGCTTTATGCCTACGTGATAAGATTGTGGAATGACGGTTGTAAGATTATAGATACTCCAAGCAGAGAATACGCACAAAATACCATTTGGTACAATGGCTTCAATGTCTATCATGGTACCAGCCAATTGGTCAGGATTGGCATATACTCCATGCCTTATTCTGACAAGTTCGCCCTTTTTTGTCTTGTCAAGAACCTTATAATATGTGTATCGGCTCTTAGACTTGGCCTCTGACGTTGTAACAAATCCTTCCATTCCCTTATGTTCTAAACCTGTATGTGCAAAATTACAACAATATTTTTAATTTGATGTAACTTAATACATATTTATTTCTTATTCTAAGGAAGTTTCTGCACTTTTGCTTTTACTGGCTGTCATTAAATCAGCATAAACAATATGTATGGGAGAATACAAAACAAGCAAAGGGCACAGTAACATTAAGTGCGGCCACTGTTCACACAGTAGCCGCACATTCTTTTTTTAATCTTTGTTTAAAAGAGAGATAACTATTTGAGAGAGATATATTTAGCGATTAAGCTTTATCTTCCACATATTACTTCTCATCCCTAAGAAGGGGATAAGGGATAGGATCAACAGGAGCCGGCTTGAACGAAGACTTGTTCAGCTCCATATCGTCAACTATAATACTCTTGGGATAGACTATAGAGTAAGTATATGGGGTTACAATATTCTTAACATTACTTTCCGAAGAAATATCTTTTACATTGTTCATCTGTTCTATAGTTGGAAGCTTTATTTGATTTGTCTTCATTAATTCACGTTCTCCCGTTTTCACTGAAATTCTATAAATGCGCAGTGTGGAACAATTTTCAGGAGCGGAAACTATGTACGCATAATCAAGTTTCTTTTTCTTCGCAATCTTTAAGAGCTCCTTTTCCATCCATTGTTCAGGTGTAACCCCATCAGCAGAAATGAACAATGTCCCTACACCAACCATTGGCACACTCTGACTAACATTGTTCACTAGCCTTGACGAAGCAGTACTTTTTTCTGCATATAGTGCAGGGGATGCTCTATTTAGCATCATTTTGAAGACACCTTTGTCCACTATTACCATTTCATCCGCAGGTTTAAAGCCATCAGCATCTACAGAGTAATGACCATACAATGGCTTGCCATCGAAAGAAGTCCTTCCTGTCAAGTTCTTAATAGTGAAACGTTCGTCCATAATTTTTTTGCCTAGTTTCTCACCAAGCGAAGACTTTGGCATTTCCATCATTTGTTGTGCAAAAAACATATTAGGACGCAGATATTGAGTAGTAAAAATTCTACGAACAGCCTCACCAACATACATTACAGGTCCCTTGTAGTATTCGTTCAGGATTGGAGCATTACGCAATTCCATACAATTATCAGCAAATGATTTTATCATTGACTTCAAACTGTCTTCTGATGGCAATTCTTCTGGCCTTTGGTAAACAAGAACCATTGCATCATCAAGAACATTATTATCTTCATCACGGAACCTTGCTCTTACATTAATGCCAAGACGATTGTGTGGAGTTTCAATATTAACATTCTCGGTTGTTGTTCTATAGCTTGTAATTTCATCTATTTCACAATCTACCTGAGTGCCAAATAACTTATCATAATTATTAAATATAGAGGATAATGCCGAAATTTTATCACTCATTTCATTATAGTCAATATTGAAAGCTTTGCCTTCTTCCCTATATGTTATTGGAGCAGAACGTTGCATATCTGGAATTTTTTCAAGAGCAGACGGTAAAGGATGCTGCAAAAGAAAATTCTGCTTTTGTGCCATCATATTAACTGAATTCTTATATGTGACATCAGTAAGCATCCAAAAATAGCGACGTAATTGTGAATAATCAATTTGATTATCCGCATTAACACTAACAATCATAGGTTGCATAACCACATCACTACTTCGCCGGAAACTTCCTAGAACAGTATGTGCAACAATTGAAGTCTTCCACGGTGATATAGTTTTTTGAGACACTCCTCCAAGTTCTCCAGTTATATGCGCTGTACGATAACGATTTGTCATATAGTCAATCCATGCAGTACGAGGTACACCCGCAATTTGTAGACTATCAAATGATCGTTTCTGTTCATCTTTCATAGCTTGATGAATTATTCCTCCTTCACTTAATGAGGAATCAAGCTGATTTTCGAAAGACGGAGACTTAAGTATTGGTGGCGTTCCTTGAGCTTTGTTGACACGCTGTGTTTCTATTTGAGTAACAAATATTGCAGGAGAATTTGCCGTTACAGGCACCCAACCGCTTTCTGCACCACATATACCCGTAAAGGTACTTGGCGTATCACCCCCATACTTAATATGTGAGAACATTGACAACGGCGTACCAATAAGGCTTACGCCCCGCACAAGCTCGTCAGGTCTGCCATCAACATATATACGATACACTTCAACAGGAGTAACATTGAAAGAGTTTATGCTACCCTGCTCGCCAGTCATTGTATAACCGCTAGTAACAGTCTTGAAATAATAGCCATATTCCTTACCTTGCTTTCTGCATTCATTCCTTAGCTCCGCACGCATTTTTGTTTCTGTAATCGGAGAATTGGTTTCTACACAAAGGTTTGACTGCCTCGATACAGCATCATTTGCCCCCTCTGCCCTGCCATGCCCATTGCTCTGTGGAAAACCGTCAAGAGGTACACGGCTCATAAGAAATTCTTTCAAAACGCCATTAACAACATTGTTTACACGACGTGCCTTAACACCCTCACTGTCGTAAAGATAATAGCCATTCAAGTCCTGCCCATGATACTTCTTTAATGTAGGATCACAGAACACTTGGAACGACTCTGGCAGAACAGGTTGATTGACCATCTTTCGGAAAGTCTCACCACCTTGTTTCAGTCGATGCCCTTCAAGCCTATGCCCAAAAATCTCATGGAAAAATACACCGCTTGCCGGTCCGGAAAGTATAGCCGGCCCTGTATAAGGATTGGCTACTGGTGCTTTTCTCAATGCAATGACACGTTTGAGTAAGTCTTTAGCTGCAGAAATCATAACATCCTGCGACGGTAAAGAGTCTGGAGAAAATGCGAAGAAATCCTGCATAAGAGGTAATTGCATTCCATCATCCGCTTGTGTTCGTACTTGAAGCATTACTCGAGCCGTAATACGATTTTGTACAACACTTGTACCTTCGGTATTAACTAACCATGTACGTGATACATCGAAATTCAGTGTTGCCAGACCTTCTTGCAGTAATGGTTCCGCTTTAAATACCGCAGATATAGCGTTCAACCTCTGCTCCCATGCTTTTCGGTCTATGTGAGTCTGATTTTCTGGCAGGGGAGCCTCGTAATATATTTCCACAGGAGCCTTTGAGAAGCAAGGAGCCTTATCCTCATCAGCCGCCGACGTAGCGGCCTTACTCTTAGCTTGTTGATATGCTCCCAAAGCATAATCGTAACGCTGCAGCGTTGCACTCCAAATATTTGTTCTTACACCTTCCGTTATATTTCCTTCAAATGGAACTGTAACTGGCGGAACTTGACGTGAGCGGGCAACAGCCAATCCCTGCGTATTATATTTGAAGTTATCAAGCTGAGCATCACCTATGCGTACTTGTGGCGTTATAGTGCACTGACGATCTTCATCGTCGCTTTTTACTACACCCATCGAGCTTGAAATTGCAACGATTCGACGATCCTCCAAACGATAGCTCATAAAATATGGCTTAACTGACTGTTTGCTAAGTTGCGCATAGTTGTAACTCAACTCCTGCTTAAGCAATGAAAGCATTTTGTCTGCATTTTCTGCATTCATTGGAATAGCGAAAACACACAAATACAACAATGCACACAAAAACTTGTTTAACATACAGAAATACTTTTATTAGTTATATGTTTATTTGTAAAGTCCAAGCTCAGCAAATGTCGAACCGAAAAGCCCATGATATGGATTAGAATTGAATATCAATCTTATGTATTTCACCTTTCTCGTGCTTGTAAAGGGTATAACATTCGTCTCGCCTGCACTTGCTCCAACAGTTGTTTCCTTAACATACGTAGCTTGTTCAAAACCTCCTGTATAGTCAGCGACATACACATTTATAAGTGTAGGAGCCAATGATTTATCGTTGGCAGATTTGTCGAAATTCTTCTGCACGAATGTTATACCATTTGCATCTACCTCCTTACCTAAATCTACGGTTATTACATAATTTACTGGTGAAGTCTGCTGCATGGGCGTCCAATAAGTTTCCACATCACCGTCAATGAGGTATGATGGATGAGAGTCGTAGTCAGCTTGATCTGAAGGAGAAATGGAAACTGTTGCAGAGGACATATCATACATGCTCATCTCTGGTAGCTTTGGCTTCCCCATTTCTTTTAAATATGCCAAACGTGATATATTGCTATAATGCTTATTATAGCGTTCTATAGTAAGACCATTCAACTTATGCAATGCATCCACCGCGTATAGAGCAGCATTACGATCTGATACTTTGTACTGTCCTACAGATGTATCCGTAATACCCTGATCCGTCAGATAACGATGCTTACCCAAAACAAGCTTTTTAAGCTTCGGCAAGAACAACAAGTCGTCAAAGTTATCAAGACTACAGTCGAGTTCCAACTCCGTTACGTTTGCTGCCCAACTATCTCTTATCTCCCCATCATCATCGAGCACTTCACTGTTCGTCCCATATTTCGCTTTGAGAGACTCAATGAAGTCAGAGCTGAAAGTACGAGCGCCATCCACAGTAATCACTGGGAAAAATATGCGATCTTCACAACCAACTACCCTTCCTGTGCGATACAACTCTATTGGCTTTGACATATCTATACTTTGAGGCAATAAATAATATGGACATGCGTTGAACCTCCTATATATAGGATCATCATGCCTCTCTACTAACGACTGCGTTATCTCTAGAGAGTCTGCCTGACCATTAGTGTCAGTGAATTTCAAAACTGCTCTTTCTATGCCATCTTGCCAATCATAAAACTTCAAAAGTAGACGGTCGTTGAAAGTGAAACAGCTTTGTATGATCCTTGAGAAAGCCTGAATTACTTCATGATTATCCGTATATGGACGAGCATAAAGGGTATTAGCAAGACTTTCCTTTCCTGATGAACTAATTTCCGACACTGTTACAGAATAAGAGGCATCATGTAACCCTGTAATACTATAATACGTAGCCCCTTTATCAAGTAAAACAGAATCTGACATGTCATCATCAGACCATTTAACCTTCACTTTTGCTATTGTTGGGTCAGGACTATTTTTCCATGTCACTATGAGGCGTTCCCAACCTGATGACACCACCAAGCTATCTGCTTGCCCTATGTATCTTATCTCGCCATCACCAGTGTATTCGTCCAACGTGTCCTTAATATCACCACAGCCAAACAAAGAAGTCACTGCCAAGAGAGATATTAGTATAAACTTAATTTTACTCATAACTGTAGTTACTTATTTCTTTGTGTATAATTCCAACTCTTGCAAAACAACATAATTTGATATGTTGTCACCACCATAGCTGCGTTCACTAGTTATAAACGTCTTATTGACGACTATCTTTATATACCTATAGCCATCAGACTGATTATCGAAGGGTATTTCAACTTGCATATATATAGGAGCAGCTTTTTCTACTTCGTCTTTTGTACCAGGCTGTTCTTCGTATGCAAGCTCACTGTTTCCCCAACAATTCCTACACCATCTCAACGTCGGAGCAATCTTATCGCTCTGCTTATAAGAACCTATTAACTCCCACTGCTTACTTTCCCAATCAGAGTCATTGCCAGAGTCATCCTTAGCACCATATACATCAACATCACAAGGTAATTTACAAGTTATATTGCCATCCAATACCTTTTGAAGTGTTGTAGCTGGCATACCTGGTATTATCAAAGCAAAATAACGATCTTTTATCTGTATAGGAGCATAAAATCTCACCACTGATACAACTTGATTCTTTTTCAAGTCTATATACATTGGGTCACCTATACCATTCGGTCCTGCGACAGCCATTCTATAGTGATCTATACTATAATCGTTAAAATAGCCTTCACCTTTAGTGTCTCCATCAAACAAGTATTCACTGCCTACCATTCCTCTCTTGTCTTCCATACTTGTCTTCCAATAGAAAGAATAATCTGAAGGTGGAATCAAGGCTATACTAAACGACTGGATATCAGGGAATATTTCTTGTTTAACCCTGTATCCTCTAATATCCTCCGTTCGAACTACAATAGTATTAACATCGTTTTCCTGCTGCACTTTAAACTTCATAGTCTCCTTGCCAGGCTTGATGGTTATAGTTGACAACAATATTGTGTCAGTCTCATTTGTGTACGGATTAATGCCCAAATAGAAGACATGCGCTAATCCTGTTGCACCTTTTGGGTTATCATAGGATAGAGTAAAGCCATTCCATCCTGATGAAACTTCCAGATTTTTGAAAAAGCCTATTGGACCAGAATCCAAAGTAGAAAAAGAAGTATTAATAGGTTCTGATTCATCCCCATTGCGTTTAACAAGACGCACTTGGACAGGTACATCATTCCGAGCCTCATTGAATCCTACGATATTCAAAGAGTCAGAAAGAGCACTACCAGACACCAAACAATCTTTACCAGAATAATCTTTATATCTTACAGTGATGCCACTTATATCATCATCGTCTGGAACCGTATAGTGCATTATGGCTCCACCAGCAATTGGTGTAAAAGAGAATGCTTCAGCACCTATTTTAGGAGCAAATGTATTATCATTGTCATTGCAAGACACCAAAGTCAAGGCAAGGGCACATACAAATGCTATAATATACGAAAAAATTTTGCTCATATTTGTGACTTTTATATAAGGATTTAAAAACCTTTTTTAGAAAACATGCTACCAACCTTTGTTCTGTTTTACCCCAGAAATTAGCACTTCTTCTGCACGTATCGGCCAAAAGTAGTCACGCGGAGCTGTAAACTTACGCTTTGACCAAACAACTATAGGACCCTCATAATTATTGTAGAATCCTTCATTGGTATTTGAAATCACATTCCATCCATATTGCGGTTGGTTAAGTTCCTGCGGTGCTGTCATCCACCTACGCAAATTCCAAAATCGTCTTCCCTCAAAAGCGAATTCAATATTCCATTCTTGACGAATGATGTCTCTCATACCTGCCTGTGTCTCAACTTTTTCTGGATGCTTTGAATAGTTGCGCCACGCAGTCTGTACATCTGGTATACCTGCACGCTCACGCACTGCATTTATCATGTCATACACATGCTGGTTAGGTTTATCAAGATATTCATTCCAAGCCTCTGCTGCCATAAGATAAACCTCGGCCAAACGGAACATTACAATTTGTAGTCGTGATCTTACCGTCATGGTATATCTGTAAAGAGACAGAGTGGGGTCAATGCCTTTCTTTACCCAATAACCCGAGAGACACTGATAGTAATTACTATTTATAGTTGACGTTGTTACTCCAAGATTTCCTCCTTGTTTCGCATCAACGAGAAATGGAACATCTTGTAAAGAGCCATTCACCGTACGGGGCTGAACCCAATAAGTTCCATCAGGTGCTAAATCTGCATAGAAACGAGGTTCACGACGACGGTGTAATGTGAGTACATCTGTGTTAAGAGGTAATACATTTCTATATTTCGAATCGGCCTCTTTGCTTAGTCTGTAACGAGCAGTTAGCCATTGTTTATCTTCATCCAATGGCAAACCATTCTCTGTGTAAAACATCTCAACCATTTTCATACTTGCACCTAAACAACCATGTGCCAACATATCCCAGTAAGCCGAGGCCTCATAATCAGAGCTTATACTTGGCACTCTATAGATTTCTCCATTAGAGTTTGCCTGAGTTTTATTAAAAGCCAAAATTGTTTCTTTGTTATCGAAAAGGTTGTCTGTTGATGAAACTCTTATATCTTTTATGGTATTCAATAGTGGCGTTTCCTGGTCGCTAGAGCCAGAATACAATTCTTTGCCACCTTCCAAACAATATTGCAATGCCTCATCAGCCGCAACAGCAGCACGATGCCATTTTTCTTTGTCATAATCTGGGAACATGCGCTCTCCATTCTTATTTTTAAAATCTATGAACTGCGTATTTCCATTAAATAATGGAGAAGCAGCGTAAAGCAAGGTGTACGCTTTCAGCGTAGCAGCAGCTTCCTTATTATAATATGCATATCTTGAAGTCTCTTTCTGCCTCATGAGTGGCAAATCCTTGATAGCCTCATCACAAAGACGCACTATAGCGTTTACACAGGTATCTATAGGTTGACGCGGCTGTTGCATCTCGTCAATAGAGCTATTTGCCGGAATATTCTTAGGCACAAGGATAATAGGACCATAGCGACGAAACATTTCAAAATAAAGATGTGCCTTCAATGCCTTGATTTCTGCCATACTTATCTTTTTTTCGCTTTCAGGCATATTTCCGCATTTAGGGCAATTCTCAAGATATATATTGCAGTATCTCAACGCTGCAAAATAACGGTCTTTTGTCCATATATTATGGTATGGATTAGATGCAGACTGTAGCCCGTCACCGATAAACAATGCACTGCAATTTTCTCTTGACGTATACTGCGCAGCTATGTTACGGAGATATTGACCAGCAACATACTCGTCAGCACCAAGATAACCCGGACTGTCTATGAAAGTTGCAGCTTCTGCGGTTAGCATATAATAACATGTTTTCAGCCAATCGTAGGCATCTTCTCGTTGTTCAAAGATGCTCTCTATTGTTTGAACATCACCTTTTGGCACTACATCCAAGTAATCGTTACACGATGACATGGCAAGTGTTAAGGTAAAAATCCAAACAATATAAAATTTATAAGTTTTCATAATGTAGTCGTTTTTTAAATGCTCATATTAACACCAAGTGAATAAGTACGTTGAATAGGATAATTGAATCCATTCTCACCAAGTTCAACGTCCCAATCATGGAAATTGGTTATATTAAAAGCATTGTTAACCCTAAAGTATATTTTAAGGTTCTTTATGCCTATCCTATGGCAGGATTTTGCTGGTAAGTTGTAAGCAAAATCAATCTGCGTACAACGCAAGAATTTACAGTCATGCATAAAGTATGTACTCTTTCTGGTCTCATTGTTATTAGAATTATACCAGTCTTCCTCTGGGTTATGCTGCGTTATGTTGTAAGTTGACAGCCTCGGCCAAAAAGCATGAGTATTTTGGTTGTCACTACTCCAGTGATCTTCCCATATATGCTTTAATAAAGCGTGATCATTGTAAAATGGAGACAGTTTTGACGGATCCATAAAGAAAGAACGCTGACCTGAACCTTGGAAATAGAAACTCAACTCCCAACATTTCCAGTTTATGAAGCCATTGAAACCATATATGAGACGCGGTGTCTCTGGATAGCCTATATACACAGCATCATTCACATTGATGACACCATCCCCATTGATATCACGATACTTTATGTCACCAGGCATCACGTCACCATCCTGACGTGGAGAGTTGTTAATCTCGGCTTGGTCACGGAATAAACCTTCGGCAATATATCCGATAGGCTGAGAAATTTCTTTTCCTTTCCTTTTCTGCCAATCTGGCTTATCAGTAGCTTCTTCTATCTCCTTATAAGTAACTTTATTGTAAGTGAGCGTTCCATTGAGAATAACCCAAAAATCGTTACTTATCATTTTTTGAAACTTTGCAGAAAGATCAATTCCACGCGAATAAGTCTTACCAATGTTGTCGAGTGGATTCACCTCTATACCAACAGACGCAGGAATAGTCGTACGAGTGGAAATTATATTATGACGATATTCCTTATAAAAATCAGCCTGTACCTCAAACATTCCCTTAAGTAGTTTGAGCTCAACACCAAGATTTGTCTGTTCTGCTATCTCCCATTTAATATTTTCATTTGGATAAGCTTCAATACGATATCTAGCAAAATTGCCGTTTACAAAAGCCTCAGGATCCAAGACATTAATATTTCTATTTATGACTGGTAAATACACAAAACGTGGACTGGAGATAATGCCATCATTTCCGACCTTTCCATAAGAAAGCCTAAGCTTAAAATAATTAATAACATCCTGTGCACCTTTCATCCACGGTTCACTTGAAACAATCCATGCGACACCACCTGCGGGGAAAAATCCGAAACGATTTTTCTTCGCGAAACGCTCACTACCATTATAGCCAAAACTTGCCTCGGCAAAATAACGGTCGAGATACCCATAGCTACCACGTGCAGAGAATGTAAGGTTACGCCGAGGCTGTCCCTCAAGAACATCATAAATTGGAGAGTAGGTCTGATCCTGCATTTCAGCAACTCCAGTTAATGAAGTTTGATGCCTATTATTCTCAGGGCCACCCCATGCCGCAGTGTGGATAACAGTTCCTGTCAATGTGACACGTGTAGCAGCTTGACTTTCGCGTGCACTGGTCACGGCGGAAAGGGTACGTCTCGGTTTTTGGTTATTAAAATATACATTTGTAAGCTCATGCTTTCCCGTCTCTTGGTCATAATTTGCGAGGAAATAGTAGTAAGGGCTTGTCATGAATGTATTTGAATAATAGCCAGCCTGTACCATAGATACTCTCCCACGGACTTCCAAACCTTTCACAAGACGTGACAGCTTTTGTATGTATTCAGCTTGGTTGGTTGTAGAGTATCTTGTACGATTAACGTATCCTGCCTGTATAAGGGCATATGGATTGATTTTCTGTGATGCCGTAGTTCCGAAAAGTATATGTGGAAAATTATTTGCCTCATCAGCTGGATAGGTTGGAGCAAAATCAACAGGCGAAGCATTAAAAGCTAACGAATAGGCTGTCTGTTGTGGTTCAGCTGTACCATGATACTTGTCCAATGTAGTGACAGAATTTATGACAAGCTGTATGCCTGCCGCTAAGTCAACATTTAGATTTGTACGGAACTGAAACTGATTATTAGTAATATTACAGTTGAAATCATTTAACTTATCTGTCTTCAAAAGTCCTTGATCATAATTGTAATTTACAGAGGCATAATACTGTACCTTCTTTGAACCACCACGAATGTTTATACCAGCACGATGGTTCCATGCCTCATTTTTGAAAAGTTGCTTATACCAATCATTTGCAGGATACACCCACGATGGATATTGACCATTCTTAGCTGCTATAGTGCGATTAATACGTTCCACACTGTACATAGGAGAAGCATCTGGAGTACGATTGAGCAAAGCCTCATTATAAGCTCGCATGTAAGTAATTGGGTCAACAACATCAATCTGTTGCGTTGGTGTAGATATTACACTTTCATATCGGAAAGTGGCATATACACTACCTTCGGTACCTTTCTTGGTTGTCACAAGTATAACACCATTGGCACCACGCGCACCATACATGGCTGTGGCAGAAGCATCCTTTAGCACAGAAAAGCTCTCTATGTCCTCTGGTGCTATACGCGCAAGGTCTGACTTAGTCGACTCCACATTGTCTATAAGTATAAGTGGGTCGGTGTTGGCTCCGCTTTGGAA
>CAZUWO010000094.1:0-12439 GCA_964623995.1 uncultured Prevotella sp.
CACGAGGTTAACCCCGAGGCCATAACCATAGCCGAGGAGGTGAGCGGAATGCCCGGGCTGGCGGCAAAGTTCACCGATGGCGGCATGGGGTTCGACTACCGCATGGCCATGAACATTCCCGACTTCTGGATAAAGACCATAAAGGAGAAGAAAGACGAGGACTGGAAGCCTTCGAGCATTTTATGGGAGGTTAAGAACCGGAGGGCCGACGAGCAGACCATAAGCTACTGCGAGAGCCACGACCAGGCCCTGGTGGGCGACAAGACCATTATCTTCCGCCTTATAGATGCCGACATGTACTGGCACTTCCGCCATGGCGACGAAAACTACATGGTGAACCGCGGCATATCCCTGCACAAGATGATACGCCTGGTTACGGCAGCGGCGATAAATGGCGGCTACCTCAACTTCATGGGCAACGAGTTTGGCCACCCGGAGTGGATCGACTTCCCGCGTGAGGGCAACGGCTGGAGCTATAAGTACGCACGCAGGCAATGGAATCTTGTTGACAATCCCGAGCTCGACTATCACTATCTCGGCGATTTCGACCGCGAGATGCTGCGGGTGCTGAAGCTGGAGCCAAAGTTCAACCTCACGCCGGTGCAGGAAGTATGGCATAACGACGGCGATCAGATACTCTGCTTTGAGCGCGGCAATATGGTGTTTGTGTTCAACTGGAGCCCCGCACGTTCGTTTACCGACTATGGCTTCCTTGTGCCCGAAGGCTCTTACAGAGTGGTTCTAAACACCGATGCCACCCAGTTTGGAGGCAACGGACTAGCCGACGACTCGGTGGAGCATCTTACCAACTTCGACCCGCTGTATGAAAAAGACCACAAAGGCTGGCTGAAGCTTTACATACCGGCGCGTTCGGCAGTAGTGTTGATTAAAAAATGAGCAGTGAAAGAATACAGTCTCAGCAGGGGGCAATAACCATGAAGGTGGTGTGTGCCCTTGCCTTTTTGTGTTTCTCCTTTTGCTATCTTTATTATTATCAGGCAGGAGTGCTGTCGGTGGCGCAGCATGTACTGTCTGATGGCGTTACCTCCTACAACCGTCCGGTGGGTGCCATGCTCATCACGGCGGGGCTTTTCTTGTTGCAGCTTGGCGTCTATGCCATAGTGAAGCTTAACTATAGGACCCATGCCGTAACCTATTTCCCGTCTTTTCTGATACTGACAGTAATCACCGACATCAGCCCCGACATCGACCGCCATTTCGGTATTGGCGGTTGGATAGTGGCTTTGCCGCTGCTGCTCCTGGCATGGTGTGGAGTGGTTTATGCTTGCCGCCAATTCCAACCCTATGAGCCACAGACAGGAAGTAAGGGCTTCTTTTCGCGGCTCATGTGGCAAAACATATTCATAATGGTGCTGATGATGCTCTTCACCTGCTCGGTAGCTGGTAGTGGAAGAGCTTTTCATTATCGTGCCAATGTGGAGACAGCCCTTCTGCAGGGCGACTACCGCAAGGCTTTGTCAATAGGCCGTGGCTCAGAGGCGTCCGACTCCTCATTGACAATGCTCAGGGTCTATGCGCTGAGCTGTGAGCATAAGCTCGGCGACGAGCTGTTCTCTTACCCCATAACCGGCGGAGTGGCATCGCTCTTGCCAAACGGTGGCAATGTCAGGGCAGTGATGCTCGACAACCGGAGGATAAGAAGCCAGATACGCAGAGACAGGGATTATCCCATAATAGTGGCTTTGGTGAACCGCAACTTGCCTCGCTTCGTAGACGAACTCATCAGGCGCTATGGCAAAAGTGGCAATTATCCAAAGCAATACAAGGAAGCCTTCGTGCTATACAACAAGACTGTGGAGAATCCAAAATACAGATTCTCGAGTCCGGTGATAGAAGCCGACTACGACGACATGAACGCCTTGCTGCATACGGCTGCCACTCCCGAGATGCGCAGATCGCTGCTCAAGGAGAATTATGGCGGCACTTATTGGGCTTATTATTTTCAGTAGAAACACAGAAAGCGATATAAAATTTTTCAAATGGAAAAGCAAATAAAACCGATTTTTTGCTTTTCCATGTTTTTTTATTACCTTTGCACGCTATAATAATATACATATAAAAAGAAAGATATATGGCTAAGAAATTTGTCGAGCACAAAGGGCTCGACCTCACCGCCACTAACCGTGAAGTGCTCCAGCGGTGGATGCACGACGACATATTCCATCGCAGCATAAGTGAGCGCGATGGATGTCCGCAATTCATATTCTTCGAAGGTCCTCCTTCGGCCAACGGACACCCCGGAATACACCATGTGCTGGCACGCTCCATAAAGGACACGTTCAACAGATACAAGACCATGCGCGGCTATCAGGTCCACCGCAAGGCCGGATGGGATACCCATGGACTGCCCGTAGAGCTTGGCGTTGAGAAAGAACTTGGCATAACAAAGAAGGACATCGACAACAAGAAGAGTCCGAAATATATCTCCACTGAAGACTACAACCGCAAATGCCGCGAGAATGTGATGAAGTTCACCCGCGAGTGGCGGCAGCTTACTGAGGAGATGGGCTACTTCGTAGACCTCGACCATCCGTATATCACCTACGACAACAAGTATATCGAGACTCTTTGGTGGCTCCTTAAGCAGCTCTACAATAAGGGCTTGCTCTATAAGGGCTACACCATTCAGCCTTATTCCCCCGCTGCTGGAACCGGACTCTCAAGTCATGAGCTCAACCAGCCAGGTTGCTATCGCGACGTGAAGGACACCACCGTAACAGCTCAGTTCCTAATCAAGAATCCTCGACCGGAGTGGACAAAGTGGGGTAAGCCCTATTTCCTCGCGTGGACTACAACGCCTTGGACTTTGCCTTCTAACATAGCTCTTGCCGTAGGTCCTAAGATTGATTATGTGGCAGTGGAGAGCTACAACCCGTATAGCGGTGCTCCAATCACCGTCATCATAGCCGAATCACTGCTGAAAGACAACTTCAAGCCGGAGCAGGAGTGCAAAGAAGGCGACCTTAAACCTTTCGACAAGGAGAAGAAACAGTGCCCATGGCGTGTTGTTGACCATATAAAGGGTCTGGATCTTGTCGGTATCCACTACGAGCAGCTCTACAAATGGGTGAAGCCAACAGAGAAAGTTGACGAATATGCCAAGCCTTTTATAAAAGAGTATGCCGAGAAGCATCCTGAAAAAGTGTTCACCGGCGAGAACGGTAAAGACAAGTTCGTTGAGATGGAGAGCGAGGCTTTCCGAGTTATACCTGGCGATTATGTTACCACTGATGATGGTACCGGCATTGTCCACATTGCAAGCACATTCGGTGCCGACGATGCGAGAGTGGCCAACGACGCCAAGGTGCCAGCTCTTTACTTGATTGACAAGAAGGGAGACACCCGTCCTATGGTAGATTTGCAAGGCAAATACTACGTGTTGGACGAGCTTGACGACAACTTCAAGGCCCGTTGCGTGGATGTGGAGGCTTACAGCAAGCATGCAGGCGACTATGTGAAGAACGCTTACGACCCGCGCTTCACTCCAAATGGCGTGTGGGACCGCGTGGCTACCGACAAAGAGCCCGACCTTAACATAATAATGAGTCTTGAACTTAAGGAAGAGGGACTCGCATTCAAGATAGCGAAGCACGTTCATAACTATCCCCACTGCTGGCGAACCGACAAGCCGATACTCTATTATCCGTTGGATTCGTGGTTTATCCGCGACACTCAGAAGAAAGACCGTATGGTTTCGCTCAACAAAACAATTGGTTGGCATCCGGAATCAACTGGTTCAGGACGCTTTGGCAATTGGTTGGAGAACTTAAATGACTGGAATCTGTCGCGAAGCCGCTTCTGGGGCACTCCGTTGCCAATCTGGCGCGACGAGGACCGCCACGAAAAGTGCGTCGGCTCTGTGGAAGAACTCTACGAGGAGATAGAGAAAGCTGTCAAGGCCGGCGTAATGAAGAGCAATCCTCTGCGCGAGCGTGGCTTCCGCCCTGGCAATTTCAGTCAGGAAAACTACGATCTGATAGACTTGCACCGGCCTTACGTCGACGACATAGTGCTGGTTAGCGATACAGGAAAGCCAATGCACCGTGAGGCCGACCTTATCGACGTGTGGTTCGACAGCGGCTCTATGCCTTACGCTCAGCTCCATTATCCCTTCGAGGGAAAGATGAACGCTGACAAGCTTGCCATGACCGGACTCAGCGAAGATGAATATCGCGACAAGCTGGTGCATAGCAATTACACCGGTACACCTGTTCCTCCCGATTTCTTCCCCGCCGATTTCATCAATGAGGGCGTCGACCAGACTCGTGGCTGGTTCTTCACGCTCCACGCCATAGCCACAATGGTGTTCGATTCCGTGGCTTTCAAGAATGTTATCTCAAGCGGATTGGTGCTCGACGCCAAGGGCAATAAGATGTCGAAGCATGTTGGCAACGTGGTCGACCCATTCGAAATGCTCCACAAATATGGTGCTGATGCGGTGCGCTTCTATATGATGACGAATTCAGAGCCGTGGGATAATCTGAAGTTCGACCCTGAAGGAGTCGACGAAATACGCCGCAGGTTCTTCGGAACTCTGTATAATACGTATAGCTTCTTTGCCCTCTACGCTAATGTTGACGGCTATGATCCTTCAAATGCAGAGCTTTCGAAGGATGCTCCCGAGATAGACCACTGGATTATTTCAAGGCTCAACTCACTCATCAATGATGTTACGGCCCAGCTTGAGGATTACGATCCCACTCGCGCAGGACGTCTGATAGAAAGTTTTGTCAACGACGACTTGAGCAACTGGTATGTTCGCCTGAACCGCAAACGCTTCTGGGGAAAGGATATGAGCGCAGACAAGAAGAGTGCATACGACACTCTCTACACCTGTCTGATGACTGTTAGCAAGCTGCTTGCGCCGTTCGCTCCGTTCTTTGCCGACCAACTGTATTGCGACCTCAACGGTTCGGCCGACAGCGTCCATCTTACCAACTGGCCGGTAGCCAATGATTCAGCTATTGACACCGACCTTGAGAAGCGCATGGACATAGCTCAGCGCATCACTTCCATGACGCTTGCCCTGCGCCGTAAGGTAAACATCAAGGTGCGTCAGCCGCTGAAGCAGATAATGATTCCTGCTATCGACGATGAGCAACGCCGCCACATTGAAGCTGTGGCCGACTTGATAAAGAGTGAAGTCAACGTGAAGGAACTCAATTTCGTTGAGGGTCAGGGCATTCTTGTAAAGAAAGTGAAGCCCAACTTCCGTGTGATGGGCAAGAAATATGGCAAGCTGATGAAAACCGTTGCCGCCAAGATGGCAAGCCTTAGTCAAGAGGAGATAGCTCAATTGGAGCGCGATGGCAAGTTCAGCTTTGACGCTGCAGGCCAAGATATTGAGGTTGTTGCCTCCGATGTTGACATCATCAGCGAGGACATGCCGGGTTGGCTCGTAAGCAATGAGGGCAACCTTACGGTGGCACTCGAAGTAGAGCTCGACGACAACCTGCGCCGTGAGGGTATGGCCCGCGAGCTTATCAACCGCATTCAGAACCTCCGCAAGGATTCCGGATTGGAGATAACCGACCGCATAACCGTGGTAATTGAGCCTTCGGAGCATACAGACGGAGCCGTGGAGTCGTTTGGCGACATGATAAAGAGTCAGGTTTTGGCCGATGATATTGTCATAGCCAACAACGATGGTGCAGAAGTTGATTTTGATGATTTTAAACTTAGAATCAAGATAACAAAGCATTAAACCTTAAGTCAGAGCAGGCGCAGTCATCGCTTGCGCTGACTTTTAAACCTATTTACCTATGGAACAGAAAAAGACACGTTACAGTGATGAGGAGCTGAAGGAGTTTCGCGACATCATCAACCGCAAATTGGAGGTGGCGCGTCATGACTACAAGGAGTTGATGGATCAGCTCACGCATGCCAACAGCAATGATGTAGACGACACATCTCCCACCTATAAGCAGCTGGAGGAGGGGAGTATGTCGCAGTCTAAGGAAGAAATCATTACCATGGCAGGGCGCCAGCAAAAGTTCATCCGTTCGCTTGAGGCCGCTCTTATCAGAATCGAGAACAAGACTTATGGCATCGATCGCATAACAGGTGAGCTAATTCCAAAGGAGAGGCTCCGCATAGTGCCCCACGCTACACTAAGTGTGGCTTCAAAGAACGCAAGAAAGCACTAAACGAATTGGCCTAATCGGATTTCTCTTATGAGTCTGATTAGGCCTCAAATACATTAGAATTGAACCGTATTATTGCAAAAAAGACAACACTTGTCTATATCATCGTGGCCGTCCTTGTGCTGATAGACCAAATCATTAAGATTGAGGTTAAGACTCACATGCACATTGGCGACCAAATAATTATATTCGACTGGTTTCGCATTTGCTTTATTGAGAACAACGGTATGGCTTGGGGCATAGAGTTGTTCAGCAAATATTTCCTAACCATATTGCGCATTGTGGCCATCTGTGCGCTGGGATGGTTTATCAGTCTGAAGATAAGGCAGAAGGCAGGTTGGCCTTTCCTCGTTTGTTTGGCATTGCTAATGGCCGGCGCCATAGGCAATGTAGTCGACTCTATGTTTTATGGCCTCTGCTTCTCTGAGTCCACTCCATGGTCGGTAGCTACTACAGTGCCCTTCGGTGAAGGTTATGCGGGCTTCCTTACGGGTAAGGTTGTCGACATGTTTTACTTCCCCATCATCCACACTCATTGGCCTTCGTGGTTCCCTCTTTGGGGAGGTGAGCCTTTTGTATTCTTTTCTCCGGTATTCAACTTTGCCGATTCTTGCGTGACAGTATCCATTTTCCTTATTATTATCTTCTTCAGGAAGTATCTTACTGTCAAATCGGTAACACTTTCAGACACCAACAGTAAATGAAAATAGCACAGAAGCTTCTCCTCTTGTTGCTGGTTGTGCTTGCCATGTCGGGTTGCAAGCCTTCTGTTCCCAGTGAGTACATACAGCCAGACGACATGGAAGACATACTCTACGATTACCATATAGCCGACGCTATGGCTGGTCAGAATGGCAGCAGCGTTGAACAGGTGGCCTACGAAGATGCTGTCTTGCGCAAATATGGCGTCAGCCGTAAGCAGTTCGACAGGTCTTTGTGGTACTATATGCGCAATTCCGAACGCCTCTACACAATATACCAGAACCTGTCGCAGCGTCTACAGAATGAAGCACTGGCCGAAGGTGCCTCAGTAAACGACATCCGTCAGTTCGGCGAGAATACGGCTTCTGGCGATACTACTAATATATGGAAGCAGGCTTCTAGTCTCTTGCTTGTCAACAGCAAGCCACTTAATCTTCGCACTTTTGAGATAAAGGCCGACACCAGTTTCCATAAGGGAGACAAATTCATATTGGATTTAAAGTCGCAATACATAATACAGCAGGGCATGCGCAATGTGGTTGTGGTCATGTCGGTGTGGTTCACCAACGACAGTGTGGCCACACGCACTTGCTATGCTTCCACAAGTGGCGACCTCTCGCTTATGGTCGACGATAACGACCGGTTGGGTGTTAAGCTAATTCGTGGCTATTTCATAATGCCAAAGCAAATAGACGGGCAAGACACCGAGACGCTTAAGCTGTTTGTTGCCCAAAACATCAGACTCGTAAAGATGCACACTCAGCCACCTAAGCCTGTGGAAGAGACTCCTGCTGATACTACAAACGGCGCGCCACGGCCCAGTCCGACAATGCCAATACAGGCTCGGCCGGTGCCCATTACGCCCACACCAACAAGGCAAACATCTAAAACACAATAAAAATATGTATACAGTATCTGAACTCGAAGACAAGCTTATAGACCTCGCCTTTGCCGAAGACATAGGCGATGGCGACCAAACCACTCTTTGTTGTATTCCTGCCGAGGTTCAGGGACGCGACCATTTGCTAATCAAGGAGGATGGAATACTGGCCGGAGTTGAGGTGGCCAAGCGTGTTTTCCACCGTTTCGACCCCGATTTAAAGATAGATGTCATGCTTCAAGATGGCACTCCGGTTCGCAAAGGCGATGTTGCCTTCGTCGTGGAGGGCCGTGTTCGCTCGCTGTTGCAGACAGAGAGACTTGTACTCAACATAATGCAGCGCATGAGCGGCATTGCCACCATGACCCACAAGTATGTGGAGCGGCTTGCCGGAACCAAGACTCATGTGCTTGATACGCGCAAGACCACGCCCGGAATGCGTGTTCTCGAGAAGCAGGCCGTTAAGATAGGTGGGGGCATGAATCACCGTATTGGCCTTTTCGACATGATATTGCTCAAGGACAACCACATCGATTTTGCCGGCGGAATAAGCAATGCCATAACCCTGTGCCATAAATACTTGAAGGAGAAGAACCTTGATCTGAAGATAGAAATAGAGGTTCGCAACCTCGACGAGCTTGAACAGGTTATGGCTATTGGCGGTGTTGACCGCATAATGCTAGACAATTTCAGCCTTGAAGATACAAAAAAAGCTGTCGATCGCATAGCAGGCAAGTACGAAACCGAGTCGAGCGGCGGCATAACTATTGATACCTTGCGCGACTATGCACTGCAAGGAGTGGACTTTATAAGTGTTGGGGCACTCACCCACAGCGTGAAGAGCCTCGACATGAGCCTGAAAGCAATATGATATAGCGGTGGAATCACATCTCGCAGCTATAGCTTTTAACGGCTAATAAGTTGTGGGCCACCCATTATATAATCAACCATACATCATGAGGAAAACACTATTACTGATTCTTTTTGCAGCCGTGGCCATTACAAAGGCCTCAGCCTGCACCAATTTTATCGTGGCAAAAGGCGCAAGTCAGGACGGTTCTGTGTTCTGCACTTACAATGCCGACGACTACGGCATGTTCACTTCGCTTTGCCATTATCCTGCCGCAACCCATAAAAAGGGTGATCGCCGAGAGATAATAGACTACGATACGCATGAGTCTCACGGCTTCATTCCCGAGGCATTGGTAACCTACAATGTCATTGGCAATGTAAATGAGTATCAAGTTAGTGTGGGTGAGACCACTTACGGAGGCCGTGAGGAGATGGTAGATACAACTGGTCAGATAGATTATGGGTCACTTATGTACTTGGCTTTGCAGCGTAGCAAGACCGCACGGGAGGCTATAAAGGTAATGACTACACTTGCCGAGACCTACGGATACCTGTCAGAAGGCGAATCGTTTACAATCTGCGACCCCAATGAAGCATGGATATTGGAGATGCAAGGTTGCGGTGGCGACAAAAAGCAAAAGGTGGTTTGGGTGGCTGTTCGCATACCCGACAATGCCATAAGCGGGCATGCCAATCAGAGCAGAATAGGCCAATTTGCAACATATGACACTGAAGTGATTCACTCAAAGAACTGCATCAAGTTTGCCAGAGAAAAGGGATGGTTTACCGGTAAGGACAAGGACTTCAACTGGAAGAACGCATATGCCTTTCCTGATTTCAGCGGACGGCGCATCTGCGACGCCCGTGTGTGGAGCTTCTTCAACCACTTCAAGAATATGTCACGGTGGCTTCCGTGGGCCGAAGGCCGCGACAAGAATGCCGAGGACATGCCACTTTGGATAGTGCCCGACCGCAAATTGTCGCTCCACGACGTTGAAACTTGCATGCGCGACCACTTTGAGGGCACTCCGTTTTCACTCGATCAGGACATAGCACAGGGCGATTGGGCCATGCCTTACCGCCCCACGCCGCTCTATTTTGATGTAGACGGCAAGAAATATTTTAACGAACGTCCTACCAGTACTCAGCAAACGGGATTCACTTATGTGGTTCAGTTGCGCTCGTTCTTGCCCCGTCAGATAGGCGGAATTATTTGGTTTGGCAATGATGACGGCAATATGGTGAGCTATGTGCCCGTATATTGCGGCAACACTCGTCAGCCCGACTGCTTCAATACACCCGGAGCCGATGCCGTTACCTTCTCTATGGACAACGCTTTTTGGGTATGCAACTGGGTGAGCAATATGGTTTACCCTCGCTATTCGCTCATGTTCCCGTCGTTGAAGGCCGTACGCGACTCGCTCGATGCATCTTATCAGCGCCTACAACCCGAAGTGGAGCAGAAGGCGCAGCAGCTCATTGCTTCGGCCGGAGAGCAGGCAGCAGTAGACTATCTCACCAATTACAGCTGCCAAAAGGGTGCCGAGATGCTCGACAGATGGAAGAAACTGGCCACGTATCTTATAGTTAAGTATAACGATATGGCCGTGAAACCGGAAAAGAACGGCCATTTCTTGCGCACAAAGACGGGCATCGGCGTTCCGGTTGAGCGTCCGGGCTATTCTGATTGGATGAAACACAAACTCGTTAAGGACACAGGCGACAAGTTCTTGCTGCCTTCTGACAAATAAGAGCTTAATAAAACAGGGCCCGGTTAGCAATTTGCTGACCGGGTCTTTTTCGTTGAATGACTATTCTCTTTCAGTGTCCTTTAAATCAGGAATTTATGGCGTGGCGCAGAATTATTACCCTCAAAAATTTGGATTCGTTTTTTCTCTGTATTACCTTTGCAAAGCTACAAAAATACGGTCATTTAACTATTATTTTGTAAACTCGGTTTCGTAATCGGATTACGAGGCTTCCGTAATCACGTTACGGCACTCTCGTAATCGCGTTACAGAAGTTCCGTAATCACATTACGGCAGTTTCGTAATGGCATTACGGCTGTTCCGTAATGTTATTACAGTGGTTTTGCGATCAAGAAGTACTGGTTTAGTGGATTAAACGCATAGGTTCAGTAACCGTCTTTCAATGCAATGTCTAAGCCTTGTATTGGTTGTTTGGCCGATGGAATTTGCCAATCGGTTGTTAGGTATTACGTTTTTCGTCGGTAATATTGGCTGTTTTGTATCGAGAAAAGCTAAATTTCTGTTAATTGTTCATGTTTTGTCTACCAATCGGCCCTAAACTTACGCTAACATATAATAAATATGTCGCAAGCTGATGGAGTATATTCAATATTTGTCTATTTTTGCAATCAGAAACCAACTCCATTATCAAGATGAGGATAAAAAGATTGTTTATAGTTTCGATGGCAGTGCTGCTGATGGCTCCAATGGGGCTGTCGGCGCGCCAATGGACTTTGAAGGAGTGTATAGACTACGCCTTGGCCAACAACATTACCATCAGAAAGCAGGTTGTCAACAGCAAGTCGGCCCACGAAGACGTGCTCCAGTCCAAGGCCGCATTGCTTCCTTCGCTCAGTGCTTCCACCAGTCAGAACGTGACCTACCGTCCTTTCCCCGAGACGGGTTCGGCCACAGTGGCCAACGGATACGTGCAGCAGAGCATTGACAAGGTGTATTACAACGGCTCATATTCCGTTAACGGCAACTGGACCGTGTGGAATGGCAACCAGAACCGCAACCAAGTGAAGCTCAATGAGATTACCGAGCAGCAAGCCCTCGTTGATTCAGCCATTCAGGCCAACAGCATTCAGGAGCAGATTCTGAATCTCTACGTTCAGATTCTCTATTCCGAGGAGGCCATAAAGGTGAACCAGCAGAGCTTGGCCACGAGCAAGAAGAACGAGGAGCGTGGCAAGGAGATGGTTGAAGTGGGCAAGATGAGCAAGGCCGACTTGGCCCAACTGACGGCCCAGCGTGCCACCGACGAATATAATATTGTGGCGGCAGAGAGCAATACCCGCGACTATAAGCGCCAGTTGAAGCAGTTGCTCGAGATAACAGACGATGACGACTTCGACATAGTGGTGCCGGAAGAGTCGGACAGTGAGGCCTTGGCCGAGATACCGGGCCTGCAGGATGTCTACCAAAAGGCTCTTGAGCATCGGCCGGAGATATATAGCCAGAAGCTTTCCATGCAGAGCAGCGACCTCAGCATGAAGATAGCCAAGGCCGCCAACCTGCCTACTGTGACGGCACAACTTGGTGTTGGTACCAACACTACCACCATGAGCAAGGAGGGATGGGGCTCGCAGCTGAAGCAGAACCTCAACTTTGGTGGTGGCGTAACGGTGAGTGTGCCCATATTTGACCAGCGCCAGCGCCGCACTTCCATGAACAAGGCGGCCCTGCAGCGCGAGTCGGCCATGCTGGAACTGCAAAACCAGCAAACCCAACTCTATTCCAACATTGAGAGCTACTGGATACAGGCTCTCAACAATCAAAGCAAATTCCGCGCGGCCCAAACCAGCGTGGAAAGTCAGCAGCAGAGCTACGACCTGCTTTCAGAGCAGTTCCGCTTGGGCCTCAAAAACATCGTAGAGCTTATGACCGGCAAGACCAACCTTGTGCAAGCGCAGCAAAACGAGCTGCAAAGCAAGTATATGGCCATTCTCTATCAGAAGATGCTGAAGTTCTACGCCGACGGAACCATAAAATAAAGGTATGCAATAAAAACAATAAAAACAAGAAACCAATTCGATATGAAAAAGAAACACGTTAGCAAGCTGGTGATGGCCGTTACTGTAATAATAGTG
>CAZUWO010000095.1:0-12099 GCA_964623995.1 uncultured Prevotella sp.
AAAGGGTATGGCGTAATTGCCTACTATTGTGGCAAAGAACACAATGAAAAGCAACTCAGCCCAGGGCTGCCACTCAAAGGGAGCGGTGAGTATTTTCTGCTCGCCGAGTTCAGGAAGAGAGAAAGGTAGTATGCAGATAGTAGAGGCAAGGAATATCCATTTCATAATAGTGGTGGGCGAATATTTCTTTACCACCTCCTTGGTTATTATGAGATAGACCGCCCATGACAGCAGGCTGAGCACGGCAAGCCCTATGCCCAGCACGTCGTTCTTGCCGCTTCCGCTCTGCCAACCCATGAACACCATGAGCAAGGCGCCGGCTATTCCCACCACCACACCAAGGGTTTTGAGGGCTGTTATGCGCTCATGTATGAGCAGGGCGGCACAAAGCATGGTGGCCACAGGTGTGAGAGTGGCTATCACTGAGTAATAAACGGGAGTGGTATAGCTAAGCGAGAGGGCCGTAAGAGCTTGGCCAATAAGGAAGCCAAGCAAGCCTCCGCCCATTATTATAAGCTTGTCCTTAAGAGGAACATGCTCCTTCTTGACAAACAAACTAACAATCCAGAAGAACAAAAGCGACCCCACGCAGCGGGCAAGCATATAGCCCATGGGCGTTGTCCAGCCCGAAAGCAGGTCCTTACTGATAGGAATTCCGAGTCCGAATATGGTGTTGGCTGCAAGCAGAGAGCCGTGAGCCTCAAGTTTAAGTTTATCCATGGCGTTCAGATGGCTTTGGCAATGCGCACAGTTTTGTACGCATCCATGAAAAATACATTTATGTTTCCGTTGGTATACTCACTCTCATAACCCTCGCGTGTCAGCTTGAATCCGGCCGAGAGCACCTGGTCTTTCAGGTTCTGATAGGCCTTATTGTTGAACACACCTATGGTTATGTCGTCCTTGAATCCTACCCAACTCGACGTGCCCTTGCGCTGCGGACGCGGAAAATCGGCATAAGAGCCGGCCGAAAGCTTCTTGGGCAGGTTGCAAGCCTTATAGTACATGCGCGTGTAGGTATCGAGCCGTTGCACCGAATATGGCTTTGCCAGCTTGTAGTTGTACTTCTTCATCACGGCCACAGTGTCCTGCTTGCCGCCTATTATGTCGAAAACGTCGTTCAGACTTATAAATTCGGCACTCGCGTCGGCAGTAGACTTGGGCAGAGAAGCAGGCTGCTGCGTGGCCGACGCAGTGGCATCGTTAGTGGTTGTCGCCTGTTTCGGCGTGCCGCAAGAACCTATGAGGAGCACCGTGGCTATGGCTAAAACAGGGATTAGAACATTCTTTTTCATCTCTAAAACTTAATATCAAATTTTAATTTTTCATTATTAATGTTGCAAAGGTAGCACTTTTTAATGAAAAAGCAATTGATACGGAATCAGTGTCGTAAAAAATTCGTACATTTGCAAGCATATTATTGAATTCTAAGATGCAACAAGAACTTATTTACAGGGGGCTTACCGACAGCGAGGTTTTGGCTAGTCGGCAAGAGCATGGAGCCAACATTCTGACCCCACCAAAGAAAGAACCTCTGTGGAAACAATTCCTTCAGAAATTCAGAGACCCGCTAATAATCATTCTTCTCATAGCCGGCGTGCTCTCGATAGGCATCTCCTGCTACGAATACTTCTGCCTTGACGCCAGCGCTGAAACCTTTTTTGAGCCTGTTGGCATATTTGTGGCCATACTGTTGGCCACAGGCATAGCCTTCATATTTGAGTATAATGCCGGCAAACAGTTTGCCATCCTAAACCAGGTAAACGACGACGAGCCCGTGGAAGTGGTGCGCAACGGCAACATAACTACAATACCGAAGCGCGATGTCGTGGTAGGCGACATTGTTAGCATAAATACCGGCTGCGAGATTCCGGCCGACGGCGAGCTGCTAAAGGCAGTAAGCCTCAACGTTGACGAGTCTTCGCTTACGGGAGAGCCCATGTGCCACAAGAGCATAGAGCCGCCAGAGCAAGACCCTGAGGCCACTTTCCCGTCGAATCATGTGATGCGTGGCACCAAGGTCATGGAGGGTCACGGACTCTTTAAGGTTACCGCCGTGGGCGACAGCACTGAGAACGGCAAGGTGTTTGAGGCGGCTCAGATAGACAATAGCGTGAGAACTCCGCTCAACGAGCAACTCGACGGACTGGCCGGACTGGTGACAAAGCTAAGCTATACCATAGCAGCACTCGTTATTGTGGGCAGGTTGATAGTCTACTTCGACTGGAAGGCGGCCGCATGGAGCCTTGCCGTGCCCACGTTTGCATTCCTTTATCTCATTATTCGCAAGTTCGACCATTGGCGATGGAACCGCATTGCCGTGACCATAGTGGCCTTCTTTGCCGTGCTTATAGCCATGGTGGTGGGACTGTTCCACTTGGAAGGTCAGGCCGGAGGACTGCCTCAGCTAATCACTTACACCCTGAACACGTTCATGATTGCCGTTACGCTCATCGTGGTGGCAGTACCTGAGGGATTACCTATGGCCGTAACGCTGAGTCTTGCCTATAGCATGCAACGCATGTTGAAAACCAACAACCTCGTGAGAAAAATGCATGCGTGCGAGACTATGGGCGCAGCAACCGTGATTTGCACCGATAAGACGGGCACATTGACCCAAAACCAGATGCAGGTGGCTGAGGCGAAGTTCTACAATATCAGTTCCGGCCAGTTGTCAAGCGATAAAGAGAGCCGGCTCATAGCTGAGGGAATAGCCGTAAATTCTACAGCACAGCTCGACCATAGCGACCCCAACGCGCTCAAGGTGCTGGGCAACCCCACCGAGGGAGCACTGCTTTTATGGCTCAACAAGGCAGGAACAGACTACCAGAAGCTGCGCCGCGAAGTCAACGTCGTGGAGGAACTGCCCTTCTCTACCGACCGTAAATACATGGCAACAGTGGTAAACTCGGCTGCCATTCCGGGCAAAAAGGTGCTCTATGTTAAAGGTGCGCCTGAAATATTGCTGTCGCTCTGCCACGACATAGCAGGGCAAACCACCGCCGAAGACATAGAGAAGCAACTGCTCAGTTATCAGAATCAGGCCATGCGCACGCTTGGTTTTGCCTGTCAGATAGTCAATGATGGTGAGCCGACCATAAGCAACGGAGCCGTAGTGGCTGAAAGACTGACTTTCCAAGGCATTGTGGCCATAAGCGATCCGGTACGTGCCGACGTGCCAGAAGCCGTAAAGGAGTGCATGAATGCAGGCATAAAAGTTAAGATTGTTACCGGTGACACCACCGGAACGGCTAAGGAAATAGGACGGCAAATAGGTTTATGGGACGACCGAACCGACGGTAACAATAATATAATAACGGGTCCGGAGTTTGCGAAACTTACCGATGAGCAGCTCGACAAGATAACTTTGGACCTTAAAATAATTGCCCGCGCACGCCCGATGGACAAGAAACGGCTCGTGGAGTCGCTGCAACGGCAAGGCCAAGTGGTGGCAGTTACGGGCGATGGCACTAATGACGCACCAGCATTAAAAGCCGCCCACGTAGGGTTATCTATGGGAGACGGCACCTCTGTGGCCAAAGAGGCGAGCGATATTACCATTATCGACAACTCGTTCAGCTCCATCGGCAAAGCCGTAATGTGGGGACGGTCGCTCTATCGCAACATTCAGAGGTTTCTGTTGTTCCAACTCACGGTCAACGTGGCAGCCTGTCTGATAGTGCTTTGCGGTGCTTTCATGGGCACACAGAGCCCTCTCACGGTTACACAGATGCTCTGGGTGAACCTGATAATGGACACTTTTGCCGCCATGGCGCTTGCTTCGCTGCCTCCTTCTGAACAAGTCATGAAGGAAAAGCCACGCAATCGCAATGCATTTATATTAAATAAGGTGATGCTTGAGAATATTCTCGGCGTAGGAGGATTCTTCTTTCTGCTCCTGCTTGTGCTGCTCTACGTGTTCGAACATGCCAACATCACACGGCTGACCGACCTGCTCAGCGTTAGCATAGGCAAGGCCAACGGGCTCACTCCCTACGAGTTGACGCTCTTCTTCACCATCTTCGTAATGACGCATTTCTTCTATCTGTTCTGCGCAAGAGCTTTTGAAACCGGCCGAAGCGCCTTACACTTCAAGGGATGCAAGGGACTTCTCATCATTGCCGGTCTCATTTTTGTGGGTCAAATAGCCATGGTGGAATTGCCTGGGCTACAGGAATTTTTCAACGTTGTGGGCCTCAGATTCGAAGATTGGGTTATAATTATTGTAGGGTCTTCATTTGTTCTCTGGGTGCGTGAACTGTGGCACCTTGCCAAACGCACTCTGAGGGCAACGCCCTCTTAATGGTATGAGACTGGCAATATTGCTATTAAATAATATAAAATTACACCCTTTTTGGTGAATTTTCTACACTTCTAAAAAATATTTTCCCTACTTTTGCGAGCGCTAATAATTTAAAACCAATTTGTACTATTATGAAAAAAACTTTTACTCTTGCAATTATGGCTCTCTTAACCTTGGGAGCTAACGCTCAAGAACAGTATGAGAAAAACTGGGACTGGCAAGCTGTGGATGCTGATGGCAACATCAATCCGGAGCTGGGTAATGCCACCGACGGCTGGAAAAAGGAAGTAACGGTGACCCTTACCAATTATTCCATCTACATGTTGAACAATGCCAATGCTGAGGAAACAATTACTCCAAACCTCACTTCTGAAAATTGGGACAAGTATGGAGAGATGAAATACAGCACGCAAAATGTGAATGTAGACGCCTATGACGCAACAGGTGCAAACATTAGTAACAGGTTCTACGCTGTGTGTGGTACAGGTGTTCCTTGTGTTAAGTTCATAGGCGAGGCCAAAACCAAAGACGGCGACCCTGAAGTTGACGAAAACGGCAACCAGATTTACAATGTTCCACAGCGCGAAAGTGACGGAACCAAGGGTGGATATGTATATTATGTACCCGACGGTTCTATGGGTGCACCGACCGTTGGTCCCTTTATGACACTCACAGCCAATACTGCCGGCGAGTTCAAGGTAGGCATTTGGGCCAACAAAGGTGGCTCTCGAGCTCTCTATATCGTAGATCGTGCTACCGGAAAAGCCCTTATCCCATGGGGCGAGAACCCAGAGTACCACGCTGAAGGATGGGTTCAGAACTACCGTGTAAAGACTACCGTAGAGGGAAGTGACGACAACAGCCTCGTATACCTTAACCCAATGCCTATAGATTCAAGCTATGTGCTGCAGGCAAACCCAAGCGAAGCCGAAAAGTATCATAACTTCAACATTGGCAACCAGCGCAAAGTGGCATACATTATCTTCAAGGCTGAGGCCGGGAAGCAGTACACCATCATGGGCAATAACTGGCAATTGGGTATTCAGGGCGTTAAGTTCACAGGCGGAACCAACGGCATTCAGAACATCAGTGATGCCAAGAACTTCAACCGTAACGCTCCTATCTACAACTTGGCAGGCCAACGTGTAGACAAGAACTATCGTGGAGTAGTGATTCAGGACGGCCGTAAGTTCATCCAGTAAAAGCAATTCCCGAAACCGAAACATAAGCCTCTGCCCCTTGGGGTGGGGGCTTTTTTAGGCAGAAAGGGGCAAGTTAGCGGTAGCAAAGCATACATTCAGCCTCACCAAACAATAGCAAAGTTACCCAAAACATAACAAGACAAACATGCGAAAAAGAAACATTATCATCTCACTGCTAGCAATAGTGTGCTGCATTTCAGCCCTTGCACTGACCTCAGGCAGCCATTTCGCCACGGCATTATCGCTTAAAGGCCAGAAGAAAGCCAGCGGAATGGTGACGCTGACAGTAGTGGTCGACCCCGCCGAAGCAGGAACAGTGGCCAACAATCCCCGCAAAATCTTCGCCGGAGCCAATGCTACGTTCACGATAAACGTGAACTCTGGCTTCGAGTTTGTGGGCTGGTACATTGGCGACTCGCTCGTCTCCACAGCCACAACCCACCAGTTCAGCGGTCTGAAAACGGATACTGAGATTACCGCAAAATGTAAAGCAACGGCCATTTACGCCCTAACCTACGGTCTTACTACAGGCTCAGAGGGCATGGGAACAGTGCAAGCCGGCACTGAAACCACAACCACCACAGCCACAATGCAGCAGAACAACGGCTCAACAGTGAAGCTAACTGCCACCGCCTCGGCCGGCAATGAGTTCAAACAGTGGGTTGACGCCGATGGCAAAAGCATATCAACAGCCAATCCTTATACCATAACAATAGACTCAGACAAGATAATTCTGGCCCAGTTTGGCCCACTGACCAACTATGTCGCCAACCTTCCGGCCTTCCCGGGGTGCGAAGGCTGGGGCCGGTTTGCCACAGGTGGACGCATGATTGACGGCAGGGGCTCGAAGGTTTATTATGTTACCCGACTCGACGACCCGGCCAATGCAGAGTCGGTAGAAGGCACTCTGCGCTGGGCTTTGAACTCCGGCGACGACACCCCACGCACCATCCTGTTCAAGGTGGGTGGCACCATCTACCTCAACTCAAAGCTTTCCGCCCGCCATCCCAACGTAACAATAGCCGGCCAAACAGCACCGGGAGGCGGAATATGCATTGCCGGCTACACACTGAAACTGAACAAGCCCAATACGATTGTTCGGTACATACGCTTTCGTGAAGGCGATTTGATGAAAGCGAGCATGACTCCACTCGACGTGGAAAACACACATCACATGGTGTTCGACCACTGTTCGATGACTTGGAGCATGGAAGAGTGCCTCACAATGTACGACTGCGACTCCACAACAGTGCAGTGGTGCATAATAGGTGAAGGCCTGTACTCATCAAAAAACGTGAAGGGCTCGCGCTCATACGCCACACAATGGGGAGGCGAACACGGCACCATGCACCACTGCCTGATAACCAACAGCAACTCGCGCTCGCCAAGATTCAACGGCGTTCGCACAAGTAACGACACCTATGTGGATAATGAATTCATCAACAATGTGGTGTTTAATTGGGGTTCTCGTGGTGCAGTATACGGCGGAGAGAACTATACCGCGAAGAAAGGTTATAACCGCGTGTACATGATAAGTAACTATTACCGCCCCGGACCGGCAACACAGAAGAGCGTTACGGGCGATCGCTGGTTCGTGAACTGCTCGGGCGACGACCAGATGGGACAGTGGTTCTTCAGCGGTAACAAGTTTGAGACGGGCAGTAAGTGGGCTCCCAAGAACGCTTCGGTTTGGAACGACACCACACTGAAACTGGTAAACGACAACAATATCTATGGACTGGCAAGCGGCAGCAAGAACCGCGCCATCAACCTAACTGGCGGAAACACCCAGGAAAACGTTGACAAGTACATACTTAAGAGCCAGACTCTGTCCAGCGGAGTTACGACAACAGGAGCCGACCAGGCCTTTATCGACGTTACCAACCATGCCGGCGCGTCGCTGCCACGCTATGACGAGGTGGACAAAAGACTGCTCGACGAGGCCGCTGGACGCACCGGCCCGAAGTTCTATGGCAAGACTGACGGCGAGATGTCTAAAGGTTTGGGCATCATCAACTCGCCTTACGACATCACCTTGAGCCGACACGACGACGTGGTGGCTACCGATGAGACTGCCGACACCATGGTGCACGCCACCTGCTGGCCATACCTCGGACTGGAGGAAGGAGAATGTCCGGTTACCGATACCGACGGCGACGGACTGCCAGACGACTACGAAACGCAGATAGGACTCAACCCAACCGACGGCACCGACGCGCAGAAACTGGCTCCAAGCGGCTACAGCCACCTTGAGGAATTTCTGAACGGAGTGGCCGATGGCAAGATCGACATGAAGCAATACACCCGCCACAAGGAGGTGAAAAAAGCCAATCCTTTCAGCGCTATTGTGGATGGAACACTCAAAGCTGACGACACCACAGCCTCGCCTGCACTGTTCCGCACTGTGCAGGCAGCCGTCGACGCAGCCAATGGTACGGCAGAAAAGCCTTATCTTATATTTGTCAAGGCCGGAACCTACGACGAGCACGTGACGATAAGCAAGCCTTACACCCACATAACAGGCCAGAACAAGCAGAACACCATAATAACCCACAACCTGCTGGCAAGCAACGGCGGTGTGGACAAGACGGCAACCATCAACGTTACCGCTGCCAACGTAACGCTAAGCGACCTTACCATCGAGAACACCCGCAAGAACGAGGGGCAGGCATTGGCCCTCTACACCAAGAACGACCGCATAGTGGTAACCAACTGCAACCTTTTGGGCTGGCAAGACACCTACCGCACGGGCAAGAAAGGACAAAGACACATCGTGCGTAACAGCCTTATCAGCGGCACAACCGACTTTATCTACAACGACGGCGACGTGTTTTTCGATGCCGACACACTGCAAGTGCTGCGCCAAAGCAACGTAATCACGGCCGGAGCCCACATAACCCCGACGTGGGGCTACGTGTTCAAGGATGCAGTTATAACCTCATCGCTGAGCGGAGCCACGACAGCGCTGGGCCGGCCATGGTCCGACACGCCAAAGGTTTCGTTTATAGACACAAGGCTTACCACCGGCGTGAGCATCACGCCTGAGGGATGGAACGACATGGGAGCACTGCCACAGCAACTCGCCGAATACAATACCCGCGACGCCAACGACAACGTTGTGGACCTAAGTAAGCGGAAAACACAGTTCACTGCCGAAGGTAAGACTGGCTCAAACGTGCCGGTTCTGACAGCACTCGAAGCCAAAGCCTACACCATTGACAACGTGTTGCGCGGACAGGACAACTGGGATGCCGACTGGGCTGCATTCATATTGCCAGCTCCAAGCATGACTGTGGGCGACGGAAAGCTAGCTTGGGCCGACCCGACGGGCTACGCCATGTGCTTCCTTGTTGTGACAGACGGACAGGCTAAGCTCACTACCGACACCGAAATGGCCTACAACAAGGGGCAGAAAGTAACGGTGCAGCTGGTAAGTGAGAATGGAATTTTAGGCCAAACGGTATCACCCGAGACGGCCACAGGCATAAACCGGCCAACAAGTAATGCTAAAGTCGTGAGCCGTACATACTATGATGCCGACGGAAAACGCCTCAGACGCATAGGCCATGGCATAAACATTATAAAGGAAAAGCTTGCCGACGGCACTGCCAGAACGGTAAAACTTTCGGTGAAATAAGCCTCAACCATAATCGGAAATAACATTAAATAACCGCCCGACCCAACGCTGCCACAATGAGGCAGCAGTGGGTCGGGCGGTTGCGTTTACACATTTCGCACCATGCCGGCCATATAAACGAATTGCTGATAACACTGTATAAGTCAGTGATTTCAAAGCAAATAGCCTACAGTATTAAGCTAACACAAAACGAAAGCACCGCCGTAATCCGATTACAGAAGTTCCGTAATCCGATTACGGGGCTTCTGTAACGCCGTTACGGCACTTCCGTAATCGGATTACGACAGTCCCGTAACGCCATTACGAGACTGTCGTAACTAAATTACAAAAAAACATTATCAAGATTAACCTTACTTTCGTAACACAAACACAACGCGAAAGCAAGAAAAGAAAGCCAAACAAGCCGCCACAAAATTACAATATTCAGCAGTCGGAATCAAGCTTTTAAGCATCTTTTTTGAGGCACAAATCCTACAAGGAAGCACATGGCAAGCCAGCCTACTTCCATGCTTTCAGCCAACTAACAAGGTTGCCACAGGCAAGCGAGAGAGCCACGTTCTCACTTGCCTATGCTTAGCCTCAGGCCCACATTTAGGCTGAAGTTGGTGGGCTTATCCTTATAGTAGTTCACCACATCGCTATGGTTGTTGAAGTAATGGCTCACTCCCGGCTCAACGAAAGCACTGACTCCGCTGCCAAAATCATACGCCGCGCCAACGGCGGCATTGACAGAATACTGCAGCCTATGCTCACTAACCGATGCTGAACTGCCATTATCCTCACGCTTGCCACTTACCAACTTGCCCACCTCAGCACCTCCGGTAGCATACACATCCACCCGTTTGGTGCGCACAAAGCTATAGCTCAGGCTCACGGGAACGCTGATATAGTGAAGCCGTTGACGCTCCGTGGTCTCGCTAACGGCACTTACCTGGGTCAGATCTGACTGCAAATAGCTGTAGTTAAGGCCCGACTGCACGCTGAGACGGTTGCCAAGCCTATAGCGAAGCGACAATCCCACCTTGAAAGGATGGCGGTGTTTGGCCTTAATAGTGGAGTGCTGGGCACGCACAGGCATTCCCGTGGTGTCAACAAACTGGAAGTTTTGGTAGTCGTAAGATATTGGCATGTCGCTCGCTGTAGCCATACCGAGGCCCGTTTGCCCACCTGTCGGCACACCTCCTCCCCAGAAAGCTCCGGCCGAGAAGGCTCCATCAGCACCTTGTGTCGCCGTGTGACGGGGGCTGTGAGTGTCATAATAAGACTGCGGAGATTCTGGAACATAGGTCTGAGGCAACGGTTTCCGCCTGTTGTCCTCGCTCTTCTTAGTCGCAGTTTGAGTTTCAGGCTCAGCCTGAGAGGGTTCTGCCGATTCGCCATTGAGTACTTGCGCAACCAGCTCTGTGGTGGTTTCGGGCGCCACAAAGGCTGAAACGGCCCTTGCTATGCGTGCCAACCCGGAGCCGGCAAGGCCGGTCTGAGTCTCAATTATGGCATCATCACCAGCCTGCTGCAATTCCTTAACTGAATGATTGGTGGCTTGCTTATTGGCAGCCACGGGATGATCAGCCGGTCCTATGGTCTCATTGGCAGGCAAAAGTATCCACAACAGCAGGGCCACTGCGGCTGCGGCTGCCACTGAATAGCGCAACACCGGCCGCCAAACCGGCTTCCGCTCTGTTGGCGACACAGCCAAACCACGACGGCGCATTTCGGCTTTGACATCGTCGAGCAGCCCATCAGGTGCCTTCACCTTATGGGCAGTCATCTTCTGTCTTATGTCGTTAATCCATTTGTCGTTCATGTTTCTGCCTCCTTTTGCCTTTGTTTTATCATTCGGGCCAGCATGTTTCGGGCCCTGTAAAACTGCGAAGCCGACGTGTCTGGCTTGATATTGAGCAGCCGTGCTATCTCTTTGTGGCTCTTCCCTTCAATAACATAGAGGTTGAACACAGCCCTATAGCCATCAGGCAAGTTGCCAATAAGCTCCGATATATCGTCGGCGGTGAGCCCGTCTGTGTCAGGCGGCTCGTCGGGAAGGTCGGGAATACTGTCAGCTTCGCCATCAGCAAAAGCCATTTTGTGCTGTTTGCGAAGGAAAAGCAACGCCTCGTTTACCACAATACGTGTGAGCCAGGCCCGCAAAGACCCTTTTCCCTTGTACTCAAACCGGCCGATATTGGTGAAAATCTTGATGAAAGCTTCCTGCAACACGTCGTGTCTGTCCTCAGCCGAAGGGATATAGCGGGCACAGGCGCCGGCCAGATAGTCGGCGTATTCCGCATAAAGCGCATCCATGGCACGGCTGTTTCCCTGCCTGAACATGCTGAGCAGTCGCTGCTCTTTGTTGCTTTTTATCCCCTCAAAAAACATGCACAGTCCTCAAGGCTTATTTCTTTTTTCTGCTGTTTCCTAATAATAGAACACTAAAATACTGTTTTCCTTGCATGAGAAAAAATATTTTTTTTGCAGAAGAAACCACCTTAATCCCAAAATAATGTATGTTTTTAAGGATTACAATCCACAAAATACATGTGCCTTTTAGGATTATGACCACAAAACAATACTCGTAATAAGACTCTTACAAACAAAATTTTCTGATTAGCGCAAAGCTATGCATCGGATTTTCCTTATTAATAATATGTGAAGACCATTCCGCAAAAATAAAAAACGAAATTATTGAAAAAATTTTCTGAAACCCGTGCAAGGAATCGGGCAAAGCGTTATTTCAGCCTATGAAAACAAAAATGAACAAAACAACAAAAAGCAAAATGAAGAATTTGAAAGTTTTAGGTTTGGCACTCTGTGCCATTATTGCGACATCACTGACATCATGCAACGACGATGACGACAACAACAATCTGAGCCCCGCTGAGGAGCAAGCAGCCTTCAATACCGTAAAAGGCAGCTACGACGGAACCCTTATCTACGCCGCCACAAATCCTAACAGCAGTAAG
>CAZUWO010000096.1:0-3872 GCA_964623995.1 uncultured Prevotella sp.
AAGCCGTATGGTGTTCAGATTGTTACAGAAGCTGAGCCTTGTGCCTTCCTACCTGTGGGATGCACTATGGGCTCCGGTATGGAAGCGGTGCATGAGGCATTGCGGGAAGGGAGTGTATCTGCGTCCTATGTTCTCTGATATAAAGGGACTCCACAATCTTTCCGTGGGTGACGGCACCAGCATTCCCAAGGGTTCCACCATCTATTGCACTGATGCCCCATGCACAATAGGGCGGAAGGTGATATTCGGTCCACACCCTACCATAATCACAGGAGACCACCGCGTTGACCTGATTGGGAAGTATATCATAGATGTAACGGTTGGTGACAAGACCGTTAACGGCTATAATCCCTATGACAAGCCTGTGGTAATAGAGGACGATGTGTGGGTGGGGGCAAACGTTACCATCCTTAAGGGCGTTACGATAGGCAGGGGTTCGGTGGTTGCTGCCGGGGCTGTTGTTACAAGGTCATGTCCTCCCTACAGCATAATTGGTGGAGTTCCGGCAAGGCTTATAAGAATGAGATTCACGCCAGAGGAGATAAAGGAGCATGAGCGGATGCTCTATTCAAATGGCAAAAGGCAATAACAGCATGCAAATCATAATAGTATCGCCTTCGCTTAATCCTTCTGAGAATGTTAGTGGCATCTCGGCTGTTACACAATTCATTATTGATAATAATCAAGAACAGAGATACTTGCATTTTGAACTTGGGAGAAAGGATAAGGAAAGGAACGGCTATCATCGCATAATAGCATTGGCCGGCAGGTATAGAAAATGGAGACAATTATTGAGCAACAATCCCAATGCGCTTATACACTATAATTTGCCCCTGTCGAAAGCCTCAATGTTTAGAGACCCATGGTTTATTCATTATGCAATAAAAAAGGGCAGAAAGATTGTAATACATGTTCATGGCGGACTCTTACTCACTGCAAAAAGAACTCCTTTTTATATTAAGCCCATTTTAAAATGGATTTTTAGCAGGAACATTCCGTTTATTGTGTTAAGCGATATGGAAAGAAATATCGTTATGCAACGATTCGGAGCCAAAAATGTTTCCGTGCTTCCCAACTGTGTGGACCTGACTGATGCCAGGAATTTTGCCCGGAAAAAGGTATCAGACAAAGGAACAAGGCCCATGCGCATAGGCTACCTGGGACGCATAGAACCCAACAAGGGGATGACAGAATTACTTAAAGCATGCATGAAGCTGAAAGATAGCGGCATGGATTTCCACCTATTGTTGGCCGGAAAGGAGCAGACTGAAGGAGAATATCTGCCGGAGTTTAAACGCCAGTTGGGCGACAAATTCTGTTATGAAGGTGTGGTTTCGGGACAGCAGAAGCGGGATTTTCTGCGAGGACTCGATGTTTTCATACTACCGACGTACTTTGAAGGACTGCCCATGTCGCTGCTCGAATGCATGAGCTATGGCATAGTACCGGTAACAACAGCAGTTGGCAGTATTCCACAAGTGGTAAAGGACGGCGTGAATGGTCTCTTCATTAAAGTGCACGATGTGGAAAGCATTGCCAAGGCTTTAAGGAAATTGGATGAGGAACGGGACTTACTGCACAAGCTTGGAAGAGAAGCCAGAAATACTATCTTCGATAAGTTCAGCATGGAGGGGTATGTGGAAAAGTTGAATGACATTTACCGCAAGTTGCTTTCTTAGGCAAACCCTTGCAGCACTGAAGCGGAATGTAGACTGATTTTTTCAGTCTGCATTCCGCTTTTTCGTTCTTTAAAAGTAAGATATAATAGGGGATAGACATTAACCAGTTAATGTCTATCCCCTATTTTTGTTTTTATTTTACAGTACTTTTGGGGCTACAAATACTGTAACTTTTTCTATATGGCATAATTGTAGCCGATTAATTGCACATTATATTCTATTTCCAGATTTTCACACGACACGCCTATTTCCCATCAAAATAACTCATTGGCTTCCACTGAAAGCAAAATAGATTTATTTGTGTATCATCGAAAAAATGTAATTCATACGCTGTTTTATCATCAAAAAAATGTAATATTCGTTTTGTTGTATCCTCTGAAAAATGTAATTTTGCAGTTGAATAATATGATGACTTATGAAACGCAAATTGATAAATACACTGAAAGAATGGAAAGAAGGTGCAAATAGGAAACCACTGATACTGCTTGGTGCAAGACAGGTAGGAAAAACTTGGCTTATGCGCGAGTTCGGAAGACTCTATTATGACAATGTAGCTTATGTGAATTGTGATGCAGAGCCCCTTGCTAAGCAGCTCTTTGTTGAAGACTATGACATAAATCGTATTTTACTTTCAATTCAGGTTATAACGGGGGTGAAGCCAGAACCCGGTAAGACCTTAATTATACTTGACGAAGTACAGGAAGCACCAAGAGGATTACACAGCCTGAAGTATTTCCAGGAGAATGCACCTGAATATCATGTCATGGCAGCAGGCTCCCTACTTGGTATTACACTAGGGCAAGGCGATTCATTCCCTGTTGGAAAGGCTGACATGCTGCATGTTTATCCTATGGATTTCGAGGAGTTCCTTGAGGCTAATGGTGGCAATAACCTGCTGACAGTTTTACGAAGTGGCGATTGGAAAATGATAAGCATGTTCTCTGAAAAATTTCAGGAACAACTGCGCCAATACTATTTTGTAGGTGGCATGCCAGAAGTTGTTAGTCACTTCGTTTCAGACCATGACTTGAAGGAAGTCCGACGCTATCAGCAAAATATAATAGATGCATACCGCAATGACATCTCCAAGCACAGTACAAACAGCGAAAGCATAAGAATCGGTCAGGTATTGGATAGCCTTCCGTCGCAATTGGCAAAGGAAAATAAAAAGTTCATTTATGGAGTCATAAAGAAGGGAGCCCGCGCAAAAGAATACGAGACCGCTATTCAATGGCTGATTGATGCCGGAATAGTTATAAAAGTAAGCAGAGTGAAAGAGCTTCGTATGCCGGTGAAATTCTATGAGGATCTGTCTTCCTTCAAACTTTTTTTGCTTGACAGCGGGTTGTTCGGTTGCATGGCAGGTGCCTCTGCAAAGCAGATGCTGATAGGCAACAACGTATTTACAGAGTTCAAAGGTGCCTTCACTGAGCAGTTTGTGTTACAGCAATTGGTTGCACGTGGACTCACTCCGTATTATTGGAGCAACGATACAACTCCGGCCGAAATAGACTTTGTTATTGAGACGGAAGAGAGGGTAATACCTATAGAGGTGAAAGCTGAGGAAAATGTAAGAGCACGCTCAATGAAGGTTTATATTGATAACCATCCTGAGTTTAATCTGAAAGGTTTGAGAATATCAATGAAAGGATATGTTGACCAAGGATGGATGGAAAACATTCCTTTATATTATATCTCTGAATATAAGCACTAAATATTGGCAGATACATAAATAAGTCTTCGTGCCTCAGGCGATATGAATACCGGTTTAACATGAATTCAACGGAATTAAAACAAAATCATTATCTGTTAAACATTCAAACGCCATCAATCAAAAGTATGGGCCGGTCTATACCGGCCCATACTTTTGATTGATGGCGGATATTATTTAAAACCAATGTCAGTTGTTTTACAACTTAATACGCTCCAATACTTTTAGTCCAGTAAACTATAGCTACGCACCATTTTCCTTACAAAATTCCTGATATCCTGCCTGTTCAACCAACAGAAAGGCTTATATTGTTTCATATTAAATTCAACAATATATGACAAAAGTAAAATTAAAATTCCGACAATCATCAGTTTCAGGAAGAGAGGGTACACTTTATTACAGGGTAAACCACAAGCGAGTTGTAAGACAAATTCACACAAGGTTCAAAATCTTCCTTAACGAATGGGATAATAATCAGAACG
>CAZUWO010000096.1:3882-11993 GCA_964623995.1 uncultured Prevotella sp.
TCATGATACACAATGCTGATAATGAACGCAGTAACTATCTTCTGTCAATACAGGAAAATATAATAGACGACATAACAAGCATAAAGAATATAATAGCAAAACTTGACAGAACGGGGACACCTTACCATACTGACGATATAGTAAAAGCCTTCTCTATGCCAGAAAAGGAGGGATTCATTGCCTATGCCCGCCGACTGATAACACAACTGAAGGCCGCCGACAGGCCCGTGGCTGAGAAGTATGAATACTCTCTCCGTAAATTCATTAAATTCCATGGCGAAGCCGAAGTGCCCTTCACCGACATCACTTCCCAACTGATGGTAGCTTTCGAGGGATGGATGCGTGGAAAAGTTACTCGCAATACCTCTTCTTTTTACATGCGCTGCCTACATGCCATATATAATCGTGCCGTAGATGATGGGCTCGCCATGGGAGGTTGTCTCCCCTTCCACCACGTCTATACCGGTGTAGATAAAACCAAGAAGCGGGCCTTGCCCTTAGCTATTATTCAGAAAATCAAGGACTGCAACCTCAACGACAAGCCCAAGATGGCATACGCCAGAGACCTTTTTCTGCTGTCGTTTTATTTTCGAGGTATGTCTTTCATTGACATGGCTTACCTGACAAAGCTAAACATAACAAACGGAGTAATTACCTACAACCGCAAAAAGACCTCTCAAGCCCTTACCATCAAGCAGTTGCCTAAGATGGAAGAAATAATAGAAAGGTATGCTGATGCTTGCAGAGGGAACTATCTTCTGCCAATCCTTTCAGAGACCGACTGTAGGAAAGCACGCCTACAATACAAAGCTGAAAGCCGAAGAGTGAACACACAGCTGAAGAAACTTGGTGAGATGTTGAATTTGCCCATCAAACTTACCATGTACGTAGCACGCCACTCATGGGCCACGGCAGCACAAACTAAAAACGTTCCAATTTCTATTATAAGCCGAGGGCTTGGTCATGACTCAGAAAAGACGACTATGGTATATCTGGCTTCAATAGACACATCTGAAATAGACAAGGCTAACGAGCTCATTATAGACTCCATAATATAAGAAGAAAGAAAAAGAGAGGGTAACGGATTTACCCTCTCTATCCAAGAGAAAACAACTAACAGAAATATATTGGTACACAACTATTTAATAAAAAACAGAGTTAATCAAATAAGAGAAGCCAATACATAAATGAACAAAAAACGGAGCATATTGCATCCAGCTATATACATAAAATTGGGATATGAGTGCTTTTGCGACCTTCTAAAAGTGGTGTTTATAGAAGTAAAATGTATAGGAAAAATGCAAAAGCACACGGGTGGTGGTTCAAATCAGAATAATTAACAATTGCTTATGTTGATGTGATAATATTCCTGTCTTTAAATCAACAGATAATCTTTCCGTTGCAGTTTAACAACAGGACTATGTTCAGTATAAAAAATATTTTTCTTGATTTTTACTTGTCTGACTGCAAAATATTGTTTAATTTTGCAATTGGATATTTATGGATAGTCATATAGTCGCAACGGCTAATCTGATCTATGAATTATCTTTTCATTCTCAGAGTGCAAAATAAACGATAACAATATCTCTTGGATAGAGAGTGATAAACTTGACAAGTTAAAGAATAATGTTCGGTAGTATGATTTCGAAAGAGTCAATAAGCTGTTGTGCATTAGTATGTACACCGCCACAAACGAACATAGGCATCACTGAATAGTGGAAGTTAGTCTGCAAAACTTTGATGCTACGGTAATAGACCCAAAATGTATAACCCCGGAGATAATACACTTTTCGAGGGAAGACCAAAAACGTTCTACAGGTTATTAAGGTAATGTGGCTTGCCGTAAAAAATCAAGGACAGAAGAAAGAAGAAGCCTGTAAATCCATCCTTATCAGCAAGATAAGTCAAGTCAATGATGTCTACCTGCCGTATATTCACAGAGTGTTCAAGGATAAAAGCGGAAAGACTCACAGGCGATATGAACTTGCCGCAAAAGGATACATGTTTGTTAACGTTGCTGTAACTGACACGTATGACAGTAACAACAAGAGGGACATACAGGCAATCTGGAAACAACTTAAGAGTTTTATCACTCCAAGCGGCTATTTCTACTGGTACGAACAAGAAACAACAGATGGCAGAATCGTTACAGTAAGAAAAACAGAGCCCATTCATCTTTTATCTTCCAACCCCAAGACAGTAACGCCCGAGCAGCTAATAGGACATTCACTGATACCAGAACGGGCAATGGAATACTTCAGGAACTTCAACGAACAATCACTTGGAGGTCCTGTTGACGCATTCCTAGTAAATGAATCATTCAACAATATGGCTCGTGTCAACGACATTGTGCACATAGTGTCTGGTCCATTGGCTGGTGAAGAAGGCATCATAGTGCAAGAATACGATGGAAACAACCGCAAGGACAGACGGCTTGTTGCCAGATTTGGCAACAGTATGACTGTACACTATCCCAACATCAGGAAATACAACATGGTTGTAGTACGCGAAGCTGTTTCGGGAGACAAGGCCCGAGAACCACGTTTGTGGTACCTCATTGACAGAATGATTGGAATCCTTCAGGCCAATGGCAATGACAATGTTGATAAAGCAACCGGTAATCTACGAGCATTACTTAGAAACATAAACAAGCTGCCGGAGAAAGATACAGAGGGAAAGATGAGAATAATCAACAACGCCATAAAAACGGGAGAAGATGCCCAGGCAAACGAAAACCGCCGTCTGCTATTCCTCCTTGCAAACATCTTTCCTCCCTCATCCAACCCTAACTTCGAGAGTCTATTAATGGAATACATCCCCGACATGACGATCCGTCCATTTCTGACTCCGGCATACAACGTCAGTCCCTTAGGTAAGCTTTATAAGCTGGTTGTAAATCATAAAGATTTCGAAGAACACATTATACAGGTCAATCTTGAAAAAACATTCAAGAAACCGTTAGGTGCAGATACAGCGTCAGCGGTTCCCCCGTACAACAAAGAGTCATTTATATACGATGCCCATGTAGCCGTATTCGACCAAGGCAACGAACAGAAGAAAGCCGTTGTATCGTGGGGAGGATTCTATGACAAATACGACTCCTTGAACGAAAATGACAAGAAAGACTTCATAGAAGATCTGGCAAGGAAAGACTATACCCACCTTCATTCACTGCTTTCAACAGGCTTCCCGTTAGGAGAGACGAAACATTCATGGAAAATCTCATTTGACAAGACAGAAAGAATCGGCGGTTTCTCCATAACTTTCAGCAGCAATCCTGATGAGGCAATAAGCTATCTTATAAGCAGTGCGGCCAAGGCTGCCGTGGAGATGTGGCAAGGCACCAGACTAAGAATTTGGCGCCAACTCGTTCAACGCTTCGTTTTAATCCATAACATCAGCCTATAAGTTTTATGGAATACACATACAAAGGGAAAAACTATCCCAAGAATCTGAATCTGCACCATCAGGAAGTGTTTACCACACTGTCAAAAGACCCACTTGACATTACCCGTAGAGAGTTCGACCATATACAGGATATCCCTTTAGAAGAGTTGACAGCCGACGAAGAAAGCCTCATCATGTGGGAGCTTGGCCGGCAGTGGGGCAAAAATACAGAACAGCTCCAAGGCGACACTTCAGTCAATCCATTCATCATTCGCAACACCCTTATCACTCTTCTCACTTCATTCGATGAATCCTCATTTGATGTTGTTCTTGAAATACTGCGACAAACAGAGGATATTATCAGCTTCAACCTTCCCGTCTACAATGGCTTCACCTACATCATGCCAATGCTGTCAAAGATATTTGAATGCAAGCCAGACCTCCTCGTAGAATTCATGTTGGAAGAAGGAATATCCCATCAAGGCAAACAGATAGTAGCAGAGTTACTATCAAGGATTGGCAGCGACAGTGAGTCTTGTTGCGAATCATATGACGATAACTATAAGAAAAAAGTTCATAAAAAGCTTGTTGCCATATTTAGGCAAGTGCTTGATGCATACATATCCAATTACTCCAAAGACAGTATTTGCGACAAGCAACTTGTAAGCCACACCGTAAAAGCCATAGTCAATGCCGGACTGACAGAACTTTCCGAACAACTCCAAACTATGTATGCCAAGAACATGGTAGCCCCTCAAATCTGTGGAGACCTTAACACCGCCCTTTCCTTCATGACCGACTTTGGCTCCTCTGAGGTAAGCTACATAGAGACAGATCCATGCCAGCTAATGTTCCTCCCCACTTGCTTGGTGTGGACTGGAAATGGTAGAATCGCATTAGGGGAAGAGTAAGCCACACGATAGCTTACTAAAGTCTTTCAAGTTTTTGTAAGAAATGATGCAAAATAATCACCTATACATAGAATCCTTCTATATTTTATCCTCAAATTTTAATTAGCGCAATGTGAATGATAACAGAGTAAGCTGTCCACAATTAGCTCTCCAAGGTCTCTGTACCATATATAAATATGCGATCAAGCAGAAAGTCATTTGTTCAAGGCAAAGGAGAATCTTAATATAAAATAAATTTGGTTCCATGTAATGGATAGCTCTACAACCAAAAGTTAGTTACAATGATTAATAATTTAATATATGAGCCTTAATAAAGATTACTTTCAAGCAATCTCAAATCGAGACGACCTGAAAGATAGTAAATGTACAGAATTATTATTTGGTAAATATAAGAATGCATCAGAGTCTTAAAGACAAGACCATTAACGGAATGCTGTGGGAGTTCTTACAGAAAATTTGTGGGCAACTCATCAGTTTTGTCATTTCTGTAATTTTAGCTCGCATTCTTTCTCCCGAAGACTATGGGATAGTCGCATTAGCAGGCATGTTCCTCATACTCATGGGCATATTTTCTGATGGAGGACTTGGCTTAGCGTTAGTACAAAAAAAAGATGTTAACGAAGAAGACTACAACACAATGTTTGTTACCCAACTTGTATTTGCGTCAGTATTGTACGCCATCATTTTTTTTGTCGCACCTTTCTTTTCCAGTTTGTTCAAAAACGTTGACCAATCTCAACTAACCTCAATCATTCGTGTCTTATCCTTAACCATGCCCCTCGGAGCCTTGGCAGGAGTACAAAATTCTATAGTTACAAGGCGTCTAATGTTCAAATGGTACTTCTATGCCAATTTCATCACTTTATTAGTCTCTGGCTCCATTGGCCTATATATGGCTTTTCATGGGTACGGAGCCTGGGCCTTAGTCGGACAAAACATATCGTCGGTCGTTTCAAGTACCTTGGTTATTTTCTGCCTTTTAGATTGGCATCCAAAATTTCATTTTTCTTATCAGCGATTCAAGCCACTTTTCCATGAAGGACTAAAATATATGGCTACTTCTCTTATTGGAACACTGACGTATCAGTTTAAGGGATATGTATTAGGGGTAAAATACTCTGCAGAAGATTTAGCCTACTATAACCGAGGTGAGGGAATTCCCAATTTATTATGTAACAATATTGACCAAACCATTCAAGGTGTTTTATTCCCTTCCTTGACTAAGATACAAGACGACTATTCCGCTGTAAGGAATGCATTGAGCCGAGCTATTCGCATCAGTACATTTCTCCTTTTTCCGCTTCTTTTTGGATTAGCTGCTATTTCCGATAAAGTAGTACTCATAGTTTTTACTGAAAAATGGAGTCCTTCAATTCCCTTCATGCAAATACTTTGCTTTGTATTAGCGATAGGAATCATGTGTAATGTCAATATTCAAGCATTAAAGGCCATCGGTAAAATCGGATTAGTATTAAAATTGGAATTCATCAAGAAACCTATAATGATTATCGTTATTTTAATAATGGCAATGATTAGTCCTTTAGCCATTGCATGGGGTATGCTTTTTATAAACGTTTATATCTTTATTATCAATGCTTATCCAAACAAAAAATATATAGGCTATTCCTATTTGCAACAACTGAAAGATATTTCTCCAAATTTTGTTATATCCATCCTTATGGCAGTTGTTGTTTATATCGAAGGACGACTCAATTGGAATATTTACCTACTACTCATAATTCAAATTTTCACAGGCGTAATTTTATACATCAGCTTATCATACCTGACAAGGAATGAATCCTTGTTTTATATTTGTAAAGAGATAAAAGAAAGATTTCAACATGCAAAGTAACAATTGTTCTTTTATAGGAGATACTCCATACGCATTACTGATCTATATGCTGTACACTAATGACGACATGCTGAAACATACAACATATTATATCGGCCCCAATCTATCTTCATACAACCTTGAAAAGAAAGTGGTAATGCCTCCTATCGAGCCTTATACTTTAAAAGAATTGATAAAGTACAGATTAAAGTGCCTCAAATATCGAAGGATACTCAAAAAAACACCCATTTTCGCTCAAGACCATCTGCCTTTTTCTGCGCCATTACTGGACAATCTTCCATATATATTAATAGAAGACAGCCCCAACTATTTTACGGTACTAACCACACGCATCCCTAAAGAGCCACCGTTTGAGCCTTCATTGGGTTCATATTGGCAAAACTTCCAAGTAGGTCGAATTTACCGACGCTATGGAGGATATAATCCTTGGTGCAAAAAACGGCTTGTGACTTCAGCATCTGATGCTGATATGTTTCGAAAAATAAAATTGCCATTTCAACAAATATCACTTGACACTTTGTGGAATCAAGCATCACCTTGGAAAAAATCTTATATAAAGAATGTCTATTCCATGCCAAGTACGGGCATATTAGAAGAAAGGAAAATTGTTCTTTTTAGTCAACCTTTAATAAAAGATGCTCATCTCTCTATTGAGGATTTTGTAGCCATCTACAAGCCATATATCGAGAGATATGGAGCAGAGAATATTTTAATAAAGCTTCATCCACGTGATGATTTCGATTATAAAAAATATTTTCCTAAAGTAGAGACATTAAAGACCAAAGCACCTCAACAACTACTAAGTTTGATGGGGGCAAAATTCAAAATAGCTATAACCGTAAGCTCAAGTGCTGTTTCTTCATTAAATCAAGACTGTAAAATAATTTGGCTCGGTACAGAAATTGATCCAAGAATAGTGCAAGTTTATGGACATGTCAGCCCTCCAAGGTTTAATTAATAATTTGTTTATTAACATGTAAATATTTATCAATGATTAAAATTACAGCCGTAATACCCATACGAACAGGATCACAGCGTGTCAAAGACAAGAACCTTCGATCTTTTGCAGGTACCACGCTGATGGAAAACAAGATCAATGTCCTGTTGAAAGTTCCTGAAATTACAGGCATTGTTGTAAATACAAATTCTTCTCTGGCAATAGAAATTGTGGAAGAAAAATACCTATCCATGGGGGTCAAATGGCATCGCCGAGATGAATACTATGCAAGTTCTCTGTGCTCTGGAAGCGAATTCTTCCAGCATTTAGGTAAAGTAACAGACACTGACATCTTTGTCTATGCGCCATGTACCTCTCCTTTTATAAAACCAGAAACAATCTCCAAATGCATTTATGCATTTCTTAACAAAGATGATTCTTGCGATTGTATCGCCACAGTAAGTTCCATCAAAGAATTTATGTGGTTAGAAGGAAAACCAGTCAACTACGATCCGTTGAATGCTCCTAATTCTCAAGACCTTCCCAATATTGTTGCTTTAAATTTTGGGTGTACTGTAACCTCACGTGAAGATTTAATCAAAAATCGTAATATTATTGGTAAACACCCACAATTCGTGCAGACATCCGATATAGAGGCCATAGACATTGATACTCAACTTGATTTTTACATAGCTGAGCAAATTTATCACAAATTAATAATTGAAGGCAAAAGACTATTGGATTAACATAATACTAATCATGCCATTTCTTAAGGTCTCTATCATCGTTCCCATATACAATGTCGATCCTTATATCGAGGAATGCCTCCAGTCCGTTGCCAGCCAAGACACAACCGATGGATTGGAGTGCATATTGGTTGATGATTGCGGCACAGACAACAGCGTCCAACTAACCGAAAATTTCATCACACTTTACAAGGGCCATATTCAGTTTTCTCTTCTCCATCATAAACATAATCAAGGACTATCGGGCGCACGCAATACGGGCCTGAAAGTTGCAAAAG
>CAZUWO010000097.1:0-11839 GCA_964623995.1 uncultured Prevotella sp.
TCTTAAGTCGTGCTTCATTTATAATTCTGCGCCTAAGACTGGAAACTTTCAGTGTAGCAATGAAAGATGGAATCGTACATATTATATTATTGATCGTGCCATCCGCTCTAATTGGCAGCATGTGTGGACAGACTGTCCGCATCGTGAGAAGCTTGGTTGGCTGGAACAAGACTGGCTTAATGGTCCTGGACTTGTAGCTAATTACGACTGTCGAAGCATGCTTAGGCAGACCATGGTGCAGATAGCCGATGCCCAACACCCTGACGGTTCGATGCCAGAGATAGCCCCAGAATACATTCATTTTGAGGGCTCTTGGGCTCCACCTTTTCAGGAAAGTCCAGAATGGGGTGGCGCACTAGTGGCTTTGCCCTTACTCTATCGTGATACTTATGGCAACGATAGTTTAATAAGAGAGTACCTGCCAAACATGGTAAGGTACGTAGACTATCTTGCAACCCGTGATAGCAGCTATATTCTCCGTATGGGATTGGGCGACTGGTACGACTATGGACCGGGGCGTGCAGGCTTCAGTCGCAATACCCCACTGGCACTTGTGTCAACTGCTCACTACTATCGATGGACGCTGTTGGCGGCAAACTTTGCCCTTGACGTAGCTTCAACTGGTGGCGATCCGGAATATTTCCGCATAGGAAAGCGGCTCCTTCAGAGAGCTGACTCTATAAAGGCCGCATTCAATAAGACTTTCTACAATCGGCTAACTCACTCCTATGGATCGGGCAGTCAGGCTTCTAACGCTCTGCCACTATATCTTAAGCTTGTACCCGACAGTTTGCGTCATGGCGTGATGGAATCACTCCTTGCAGATATTCACGCTCATGGCGACCGTCTTACCACAGGTGATGTGGGTACATACTATCTATACAATGTGCTTGTAGACAATGGTCAAGGTGAATTACTGTTTAGAATGCTCGACCACGACAGCCTTCCTGGATATGGATATCAAATAAGCCGTGGCATGACCACACTATCTGAGCAGTGGAATCCTGATATGGGCGCAAGTCTCAACCACTTCATGCTGGGTCATATTAACAATCATTTGATAAGTGATGTAGCCGGCATATGCTTCTATCGTGGACAGACAACAGTCCGTCCACGCATATTTGGCAATCTGACGTGGGTAAAAGCTGAGCGTGATGGTATCAAAGTGGAGTGGAGTCGTAATGATTCCACCTTCAGTATCTACATAGAAGTGCCTAAAGGAAAGCAAGTCTGTGTAGTGATGCCATTCTCTGGAAAGAGTTATACAGTTCGTGGTAAGTGGAAAAACTTTGAGCCTATGACTACAGTCAACCAACAATAGAATGCTTGCTTTGGTGTTGACATTGTCAAAGCTCATGTAATTAAAAAAATCTAAAAGCCTGACTTTAAAAGTATTTATACGGATTAATATTATTATCTTTGCATGATATGAGTATCAGTCGATATCTTTTCAGCTTAATAGCGCTTGCAGGCTGTCTAAGCTTGCAAGCTCAAAGCTACAGCATACAGTGTGAGGATACATGTAGCCATATACATGGTATAGACCTCAGTCACTATCAAGGTGGCGTCTTTTGGGAGGCCATAGGCGACAATTCGCGTATGGCCTATGTGTATCTGAAAGCCACGGAGGGAGGCGATAATATAGATAGTAAATATGAGGAAAATATCCGGCTAGCCAAGGCTTATGGCGTAAAGGTGGGTTCCTATCACTTCTTTCGTCCTAAGAAGGCCCTTGCTGAGCAGTTGCGCAACTTTCGCTCGCAATGTCGTCCAGATGAGCAAGAGTTAATACCAATGATAGATGTTGAAACTACAGGTGGACTCAACGACGAAGACTTCTGTGACTCGTTGCTCACGTTTCTGCAGCTCGTGTCACATGAGTATCGTGTAAGACCCCTTGTCTACACCGGAATGAGTTTTTACAATAAGCATTTGCAAGGTAAACTTGACAACTACCGTCTCATGATAGCCCGGTATAGTAGCGATGAGCCAAAGCTCGACGACGGTCGCGATATTTTCGCATGGCAGTATACGGCCAAGGGACGCATCAATGGCGTTAACGGATATATAGACAAAAGCCGCCTTATGGGTCGTCATACGCTGCGCGAAATAAGTTACAGAAGGCGTAGGTGAATTTAAGGGAGAGAATTGAAATATGATAGTCAGATGTCCAGAATGTGGTCATGATGTGAGCGATCAGGCTCCTGTGTGCCCCAACTGTGGCGTCCGTATAGCCGGGCGCATTATTCATTGTCCAAAATGTGGTCAAGTATATTTTAGCGATCAAACCGAGTGTCCTGTCTGTCATAATGTCACACCTCGGCCCAATACCAGCTCCACACCACCGCCAGTGCCTGCTGCAGGAACTCCGGCTAAGATTCCTTCTACGCATCAGAGTGAGAATAAGGGTTGCAAGCGTAAGACCATATTTATAGTTTCATTTATAATAGCACTCATAATTTGCGGTTCAATGTTCTTCTTCTATAATCAGGCTCAGAACAAGAACGAGCAACAAGCCTATGAGACTGCCCTTGTTAGTGCCGATCCACAGGTGCTACAACAATATCTTGACCAGTATTCGGGGATTAACGATGTCCATACAGACTCCATAGAGGCTCACTTGCAGCGTTTACGCCAGAATGATCAAGACTACCTTAATGCCCTTGCATCTGAATCAAAGTCGGTTATGGAGCAATATCTTTCTACTCATCCCAATACCACTCACCGTGGCGAGATACTAAGTAAGATAGATTCTATCGACTGGGCATTAGCCCTTTCTACAAATACAGTTGAGGCCTATCAGAACTACTTGAAAGAGCATTCCGACGGCATTCACGTCTCAGAGGCTCAAGATAAGGCTTCGCAGCTCGATGCTACCACTGTTAACCCTGAGGAGAAGCGACTTGTTCAGTCGGCCATAAAATCTTTTTTCCAAGCCATCAATGCTAAGAACGAAGCTAAGTTACGTAATTCTGTGGCCATGATTCTTGATACCTTTCTCGGCAAGACCGACGCTACTCAGGACGATGTGGTAGAGTATATGCACATGATATATAAGGACGATGTAAAAAACATGAACTTTCATCTTGGCGATATCACCTCCATAGACAAGCATGATGTGGGAGGTGAGACGTTCGAATATGAAGTTAAATTCCCAGCTAAGCAGGTTACCGAGAAGTCGTCTGGTGAACGAGTTGACCAATACCGCATAACGGCAGTGGTAGACTACAACGGTAAAATATCATCGATGAGCATGAAACGACTTATAGAAGAATAAAATTAATTCCAGTGTCGCGCCTCAAATTTTATTATTAATTGTATTGTTGGCAGCTTATGGTGGTAATTCATAATAAATTTCTTAGTGTTTCTCTTATTTATTCATTACAGGCTTCTGTTTTTTGAATCGAAGACTAACATATGGCATGTGATGGGATGAATTGTATGGTTTTTATTTTTAGTGTGAACGCTTGTGACATTGTTGGTACGTATAAGTAATGTTACTTTATGGTGATTTCGCCGGCTATGCTCCGGCTCATAAAGTTTCTGACTATGTGGTGGTCTGAATACATTGCTTGGAGAAACATCAACTTGGTTATGGCTGCCTCAACGGTGCTGTCGTAGCCACTTAGCACTCCTGCTTCCTTCAGTTGAAATCCTGTGTCGTATCTGCTCATTTCAACCTGTCCGCTGACGCACTGGCTTACGTTGACAATAATAATGCCACGATAAGTCGCCTCTTTCAATAGTCTCATGAGCCATGGCTGTTGTGGCGCGTTACCACTGCCAAAGGAACGCATAACGATTCCGCGTAGATCTTTAACTTCAAATATATGGCGCAGTAATCTTTCTTGAATACCTGGAAAGAGACTGAATATGGCTACGTTGGTGTCCATGGCCATATGTGGAATCATAGGCTTTGAATAGTCGGGCTTTAAAATGTTGTGGCTGTGGAAGTTGAAGTTTACGCCAGCATCGCACAGGTGGGGATAGTTGAAAGAATCAAAGGCATTGAATCCGTCGGCATTCTGCTTGGTGCTACGGTTGCCTCTGAGCAGCCGGCCGCTGAAGTAGATGCACACCTCTGGGACTATAGGTGTTCCGTCCTGATTGTGAGCGCAAGCTATCTCAAGGCTCGTTATGAGGTTTTCCTTGCCGTCGGTGCGCAGTTGTCCAATGGGCAGTTGTGAGCCTGTGAGTACTACGGGCTTGGTTAGATTTTCTAATAGAAAACTTAGTGCCGAAGCCGTATATGCCATGGTGTCGGTTCCATGAAGAATTACGAAACCGTCGTACACACTGTATCGTTGTGCTATTATGCGGGTTATTTGCGCCCATAGTTTAGGTGTCATGTCTGAAGAGTCAATTGGCGGTGTGAACTGGTATACATCTACTTCCTCCTCAAGCATGGCTACCTCTGGTACGTTCTTTATAAGTTGTGTAAAGTCAAGTGGTTCCAAAGCTTCTGTGCGCGGGTTTCGGCCCATACCAATGGTGCCTCCGGTATATATGAGCAATACTTTTCCTGTTCTTTCTAAGACCTGATTCGACATCTTTGTTGTGATGCTATTTGTTAATTTTCATGCAAATATAGTTTAAAATCCGCTATGTTCAAAAAAAAAAGACTATTTTTGCACATGGAAGTAAAAATAAAATTAATCTACAGTTTACATGAAAAAGTTTATGGATGAAAACTTCCTGCTTGAGACAGAGGTAGCGCAGGATCTTTTCCACAATCATGCGGCTAAGATGCCGATTATCGATTACCATTGCCATCTTATACCACAGATGGTGGCAGAGGATCACAAATTCCGCAGTATTACAGAACTTTGGCTTGGTGGTGACCATTATAAGTGGCGTGCCATGCGCACCAATGGTGTTGATGAGCGTTATTGCACGGGTACCGACACCTCCGATTGGGAGAAGTTTGAGAAGTGGGCAGAAACGGTTCCCTACACTTTCCGTAATCCGCTTTATCACTGGACTCATTTGGAATTGAAGACAGCTTTCGGCATAACCAAGCTACTTTCTCCAAAGACTGCACGAGAGATATATGATGAGTGCAACGAGAAGCTGAAGTTGCCAGAGTACAGTGCACGTGGACTGATGCGCCACTATCATGTGGAGTGCGTCTGCACCACCGACGACCCTGTCGACGACCTGCATTGGCACAAGATAACACGCGAAAGCGGATTTGAGATAAAGATGATTCCAGCATGGCGCCCCGACGCTGCCATGAACATAGAGAAGCCCACCTTTGCAAGCTACATGAAGAAGCTTGGCGAGGTGAGTGGTATTGAGGTCGACTCCTACAAGCACATGATAGACGCTCTTCAGAAGCGTCATGACTTCTTCCACGAGAATGGTAGCCGCCTCTCTGACCATGGAATCGAGGAGTTCTACGACGATCCTTATACCGACTCGCAGATCGAGACGATATTTGAGAAGGCTCTGCGTGGACAGTCGCTCTCACAGCTTGAGGTGCGCCAGTACAAGCACGCTTTCCTGAAGAACTGCGCCGAGATGGACTATGAGTCTAACTGGACACAGCAGTACCACTATGGTGCCATCCGCGACAACAATACGCTGATGTACAACCAGCTTGGCCCCGACACTGGCTTCGACTCTATTGGTGAGTTCAACACGGCCCGTGCCATGAGCCATTTCCTCAACGAGCTGAACACCGAGCACAAGCTCACACGCACAATACTCTATTGCCTCAATCCTTGCGCCAATGAGGTGGTGGCCACCATGCTTGGCAACTTCCAGGACGGCTCTGAGCCTGGCAAGATTCAGTTTGGCTCTGGTTGGTGGTTTAATGATCAGCTCGACGGAATGACCCGTCAGATCAACGCTCTTTCAACTCTCGGCTTGTTGTCTCGCTTCGTTGGAATGCTCACCGATTCGCGCAGCTTCCTTAGCTATCCGCGCCATGAGTATTTCCGCCGTTTGCTGTGCAATATCCTCGGCAACGACGTGGAGCAGGGCAAGTTGCCTGATGACCGTGAGGCTCTTGGCCGCATGGTGGAAGACATCAGCTACAACAATGCACGCAGATATTTCAAATTCTATTAATTAGCAATTTGAATGAATGATATTCGCAGGAACTTCAGGCTAATTCAAGGTTGAAGTTCCTGCGTTTGTTTTTGCTGCTTGGTCATGTCTTATCAGAGTACGTACAATTCTGTTATTTAAACCATATTTAAAGGACTCCTTATATTTGCAATAAAGTTTTGGAATGAAAAAAGTATTATTGATAAATATAGCTTTATTGGCGCTTTTTGTATATGTTTGGTCTTCATACAATCATAGACAAACTATTGTAAATCATGAGAATCCGATAAACAACTACTCTGTAATAGAAGTTAATTGCAGTAGTGGATACCGAGGAGGTTCAAACATCTTGATAGAATACAATTCCAAGCGGTATTATGTAGGAATTACTTCGCGACAATGTAAATCATTCAATCCTCAAAATATAAAACTGTTTTATGATAAGGAAAATGATAAAGTGTTTGAGCGAAATGAATTGACAATAAGATATATTGTCTTTTATTCCATTCTTTATTTAGGCTCTTTCATTTGGCTATGTGCTATAATAAGAAAGAGAAAAACTAGCTATACAGGTCTGGAAAGTTAGAGGCTATGGCTACTTTGCTTTCCGTTTTCTTTCAGCTCTCCTGAATAATTCACATAGTTTACTCCCGCTTTTCGCAGTGCTTCCCTCACATCGGCAATCACGCCCATGGGAGTATTGCGGTCGGCCTTTATTGAAACTGTGAGCTGCTCGGCATCGTCGGGATCCATTTCCGCTTTTTGACTTGCCATGTAGTTGGCCACCTCGTCTACGCTCACATACATATTGTCTATTTGTATGCGTTCAGTGGCATCCCCATTAGTAGGCTTGCCTATGTATATGTACCTTACCGTTTGTTTCTTTCCAAGTTTTTTCAGCTCAGTTCCCACTGGTACTTTATACTTCACTTGAGGCGACGTGTTCCTCATGTGAGTTACTATCATAAAGAAAAACAACACCGAGAATATTAGGTCGGGTAGGGACGAGGTGTTCAGTTCTGGCACTTCGTGATTGCGTCGGCGAAAAGATATCATTGCTTGGGAGCCTCCTTGTCTCCGTATGTTTCGAGAATACGCTGCGGAATCATTTGTGCTATGCGCTTCTGCTGGTCGGCCGAGCAATCGGTAAGTCGACAGTGATATAGCCTTTTGGCTTCATTGTCGCGTAGGGCGCTATAAGTGTTGACTATGATATTTTGCACGTGGAAGAAAGTGTCATAGCTGCTTTGGCGGCTTACGTCGAGTTTCACTATGTGTTGCCTTCCGGCATGAGCCACAAGGGTTACAAGTCGTTTCTTTATTTCGGTGGTAGTGGCTGGCTTTCCGTCAAGGATTATGCTGTCGGCAGGGGTAATTGTAACCGTCATCATGGTGCCTTTGGGTACCTCACTTTCCACAACTTGCTCTGTTTTGGGCTTCTTTGGTGGCAATTGGCGGGAAATGCCCTTGTCGATGTCCATTGACGTGGTAACGAGAAAGAGTATGAGCAGCATGAAAGATATGTCGGCTGTAGACGAGGTGTTGAGTCCCGGCACGTCGTGGCTGTTGTTGCGGAATTTGAAAGCCATGGCTTAATGCTCCTCCTTTCCCTGTCTGCGATAGCTTGTGGTGCCGAAAACAACAGCCAGTATTGCCAAAACAAGAAGAATAACCGACGACCAAACAAACATGTCGCTTGTCTTAAGCCAGAACCAATCGGTATATAGCTTGCCGTTTACCCTAAGGGTCGACGATGAGCCAAGAATGAAAGTCAGCAGCAAAACCACCACAGTACCGATAAAAACGCACAACTGTATGCGGCCGGCATTGATGCCATTCTCGTTCTTTGTGTAGTCCTTGCTGTTGCGCAGCGACCTTATCACAGCCCAAATGGCTACCCCCACGGCTGCAACGACGAACAGTTCGGTGAGTCCTAAGAGCAGTCCAGTAAGCAAGGGCGCATTCATCGATGGATTGTCAATGTATGGCAAGTCGAAGCCTATAGTCCAAAAGGCCACAAAAACCACTGCTGCTATACCCACAAGCACATAGAGCAGTCGGTTGGTAAGCCACTCTGTGGTTCTGTTCTTTATTGATTTTAAACCCAGTTTCATCAATGCTCGCGCTTATATTTTGTTATGCTGTCCATCAAGGTTACAGCGCTCTCTTCCATTTGGGCGGTGATATGCTCTATCTTGGAAAGTATAAAGCGATAGAAAATCTGAAGTATCAGAGCCACGATAATACCGAATATTGTGGTAATCAATGCCACTTTCATGCCGGCAGCCACAATTGTGGGGCTTATGTCGCCTGCCTGTTCTATCTGGTCGAAGGCCATAACCATGCCTATCACGGTGCCAAGGAAGCCCAAAGACGGTGCCATGGCTATGAAAAGCTTTATCCACGAGCAGCCCTTTTCAAGATTTCCGGCTTGGACAGAGCCATAACTCTGAATGCTGCGCTCTATCTCGTCGGTGGAGTCGTCTATTCTGCTCACGCCCTGATAGCAAACCGAGGCCACGGGGCCGCGCGTTTCCCGGCACAGTTGCTTTGCACCCTCAACGTCGCCTTGCTCTAATTTGCTGTCAACATCGGTCATAAACTTCTTCGCGTCGATCTCAGAGAGGCTCAGAAAGATTATTCTTTCAATGCAGAAAGCCAAGCCTATGACCAAGGCTAAGGCCACAAGCGACATGAAACCAGCATTACCCTCAATGAATTTGGTCTTTAGCTCCTGCTGAAAACCACCACTTTCGGGCTCGTCAGCCATGGCGTCAAGGGGCAGAGCTGCCGTGTCGGCTGCTGCCAATGGCTCTGCGGCCGCTGTGGTATCAATATTTGTCGTATCTGCAGGTGCCGCTACTGTTGGCATCAGAGTGATGAAGATTATCGCTAAAAGTGCTATAAGCCTTAACAATCTGTTCATTTCAAATATATTGTTTTTTTTATTGCTGCAAAGTTACAATAATTAGATTTAATAGGAGAACGGAAACAACTAATTTTGATTAATAACCATAGCGGGCAAAAAAAGCGCGCCAGCGATATATTCTTTATCGTTGGCGCGCTTCACATTTTTGATTATCCTTTCTAAAGTAATGCCTTTTAACGGGGTTCACACCTCGCGGTGTTATCCCCTGATTGGCATCTTGTTATCCTTCATTCAATCTCTTTTTATTACCCTAAAGGTTCGCTAACCTAATGAAAACTAAAAACAATCTAAACCAAAAAAATAACTAAAAACCTAAATCTATTACTACTAACCTAAACAATCTATTAACCTTTTTGACACTGCAAAAGTATGAACTTTCCCGCAATAACAAATGTTTTTATAACTCGAATCGGTATGAAAATAGTGAATTTTTGATATAAATCAACCGTGTTGTGTGCGTACACAGACGCAAAACATGCTTTTCCTACGATTTAATTTGGCCATAACACAAAAAGATTTTACCTTTGTCAAGATTACAGAAACAAAGACTTTATAAACTAACAGAAAATGAAACAAATTGTGTAACACGTTTTATCCTTAACTAAACCAGCTACTTTATGAAAAAAATTTTTATTCTCTGCATGGTGGCAATTAGTGCCATCAGCGTAAAGGCTCAGGACATTCTATCGTGGGAGGATGGCATGGAGAATGCCAATCTCATTGTAAGCTTGAGCGGTTATCAACTTCAAATCACAGGCAACACCGGCAAATCGTGGTCGGGTGGCAACGAGAACTTCACCATAGACGGCACTGAGTATCGTACGATTAAGCTTTCCAATGGAGCCCAAAACACCATTACGGCTCCTGCGGCCAAGACCATTTACGGCGTAACTTTGTATAGTTACATCAACCTTAGTGTAGAAAAGGCCAAGCTTAATCCTGATGGAATTCCTTATGTTCGTGACAGTTATTGGAAGGAAATGAACGGTGTGAGCTATTCACCAAGCGGTGATGGCACCGAGGTTCAGCCCATCGGACTGATGAAAGCACTGCATGTGAGTGCTGATGAGGTGTCACAGCTGGCCAATGCTTCCAACTATATCACCTTCGACAGTGAAGGTTACGTTCCTGATCAGTTTACTTTCAAGTTTGCTGAGGGGGTAAAGAGCTTCACATTCACCAACACCGGCGAGCAGCTTGGCTTCGTGGCCGTGGTCTATACCTCTGAAGGGGCAGTACCAAGCGGAATTGTCAGCGTAAACGCCAATAAGACAATAGATCTTAATGGACCTGTTTACAACATTGCCGGACAGCGCGTAGGCAAAGACTACAAGGGCATTGTGGTTGTGAATGGCAAGAAGTTCGTGCGCTAATTATAAATAATGTGTTATGCAATTTTATAGGCATCTCCTTCGGGGGATGCCTATTTACAATTCCGGAAGTGGTCCGTCTATAAGAATATACAACAAATATAAAGTACGAAGAGCCATGACATTGTTTCTCAGTATATTCTTTCTCTGCATACTGGCCAGTTTCATTCAGCGCACCACGGGATTCGGTTTTGGCATTTTTATTATGACGGCCTTGCCCTACTTGATGCCGTCCTATGGCGAGGCCACTACGCTTTCGGGGCTGCTGGCCATGACAACGTCGGCCATTATCAGCTTCCGCATGCGCAAATATTTGGTGTGGAGCCATTTGTTGCCCATTCTTTTCACATTTATAATAATATCCACAGGCGCCATTTTCTGCTTGAAGAGGATGGACGACGTGGTGTTACGCCAGGTGCTTGGAGTGGTTCTGATAATAACAGGGGCCTATTTTGCCTTCTTCAGTGGGCGCATCAGGTTGCGGACCAACCTGCCAACACAGATTGGAGCGGGAACTCTAAGCGGACTGATGGGTGGCTTCTTCGGCATGCAAGGACCTCCGGCAGTGCTCTATTTCATATCTTTCGAGCACGACAAGAACTCCTACATGGCATTGGCTCAGAGCTATTTCTTCTTCGGCAACTTGGTTATGCTCGGAGTTAGGGCTTATAATGGATTCCTGACCCGTACCGTGGCTCATGACTATCTTTATGGAATAGGCGGCGTGCTTATTGGTATGACCATAGGTGGCTACGTGTTCCGCCATTTGCCAAACCGTATTTTTAAATATGTCGTTTATGCTTACATAGCAATAAGTGGCGTAATAATACTGCTCACGGTGCATTGAGCGCACGGCTATGCTACAAAAAAGGATGCGGAACATGCACGTTTTTTGTGGCACATCCCGCATCTGAAGTTATCCTAAATCCTAAGCCAAAAGTTCATATCCAATTTTTATTCAGTGGTCTGTCTGTCTTTTTTGTTGCCGCCTCTTTGTCCCTTTGGGCGGCGGTTTTGCAGGTCAGAGGTGTATTTCTTGTATTGCTCGTCGGTGAATATCTTCTTTATTTCAGAATTGTAGGTTTCCATGTTCTTATTCATCTCCTCGCGTCGTTTGCTCATTTCCTCCTTAGACGGGCGAGCCACTTGCTGTGAAGCTCCTGTCTGACCGTCGGTTTGGTTCATACCTCTGCCTCTTGGGCCGCCTCTGTGTGGGCGTGGCATGGTGGTACTATATTTCTTATTTACTTCCAGTAAGGCTGTCTTTTGACTGTCATTGAGTCCGTACTGGCTTGCCATACGGTCGGTCATGCGCTGCGCCATTTGCTCCGGTGATGGCATTTTGCGCTTCGATTCACTCTCTTGAGCATTGCAAGTTGCTGACACTGTCAGCATAATTGCGAAAAATAATATAATCTTTTTCATTGCTTTGTGTATTTGGAGTTATGTTTATGTTTATTCTTTTGACACTCGGCCGTGCTTTCAGTTT